>JAZQTE010000001.1:0-10896 GCA_045630505.1 Acutalibacteraceae bacterium
GGACTTGAACCCCCGACCTGCTGATTACAAATCAGCTGCTCTACCAACTGAGCTATGCCAGCATAGGAATACCTTGTTTCTGCGGGAACAGCGAGCAGTACCGCTGATTTTTTTGCTATTCAGACCAACTGATTTAACTCAATTTGCTGAAAAACAACGGTTGAAGTATAGCATAATCGTGTTTGTTTGTCAAGTGTTCTCGTGTGGAGTGTCTTGACAATGTTTGTTGATTTTAGTAAAATAATAAAAAATATACGAGGAGAGGGATAATATGGCATTTCCGTTTAAACCTACGGCGCCGCAGACAGTGACGCCGCGTCAACAGTTGGCACAAAACTATAATATGGCACGTTCAAATCTGCTGTGGGTAATCGCGTTCACCGTTGTTAATATCGCGCTGACGGTATCTAAAAGTGACATGTATTTTCTGTTTTCGGCATACGTACCGTATATTATTTCTGCTTTTGGAATGGTTTTTGCCGGAATGTATCCTGCCGCAGAATACGAGGGTTGGGAAGTAGTACCCCCTCGGACGCCTGCCGTTTTAGTGGTTGCGTTAGCGATAGCAGCAATAATTTTAGTTTTTTATTTTCTCTCTTGGTTTTTATCCAAAAAGCGCGTGGGATGGCTGATCGTTTCTCTGGTGCTTTTTGCAATTGACAGCGTGGTTATGTTGTTGATGGCCAATATCGGTGAGAGCATTGTGGATATTGTGTTTCACGCATGGGTGATCTTGTCGCTGTCGAGAGGTATTTACGCCTATTTTAAGGCCAAGGCATTGCCGGAAGAAGATTTTTCTGAAGAACTAGCTCCGGCGACAGATGGCGTTCCTACCGCTGAAACGCCCGATACCGACGAAATAGAACCCGAAGAAACTCCCACTACCGTAGAATAAGACAAAGCGCCGCCTTTGCAAGGGCGGCGCTTATTTTGTTGCTTATTTGCTGTGCTCCGAGAGAAGGCGGTGTTTTTCGTCCCACAACTTTTGCGACAGGTCTACATAATACTTGTGCGGATTTTCAAAACGGAGCACCTCGTCCCAAATGGTATCCATCTGGGCTTTGCAGTAGTCGCGGATCTCGTTCACGGTGGGGCAATCGTACACACATTCGCCGTGATCGAAGATGCGCTTTTGCAGCGGATGGGCGATGAAATTTTCAATAGTCTTGCGTTTCCAAATGTGTTCGGGATCGAAGATTTCATAAGGCTTGGTATCATCGATCACTTCGTCGTGCATCGTGATAACGTCGGCAATGGCTTTGCCGGTTTCGCGGTCGTACAAGCGCCACAGCTTTTTGAAGCAAGGATTGGTGATCTTTGCCACGTTTTCGCTCACTTTGATACGGGGGATGATCTCGCCGTTCTTTTCCACGGCAGCGAGCTTATATACACCGCCGAACACGGGATCGCTGGAAGCGGTGATCAGGCGTTCGCCCACGCCGAAGCTATCAATGCAAGCACCCTGCGCGATCATATCGCGGATGATGAGCTCATCCAACGAGTTGGAGGCGCAAATGGCGCAATCGGGGAAGCCTGCTTCATCCAGCATTTTGCGAGCCTTTTTGGTGAGATAGGTAATATCGCCCGAATCCAAACGGATGCCCTTGGGACGGTAGCCCTTCGGCAACAGCACCTCGTTAAATACCCGAATGGCGTTGGGGATACCCGATTTCAGCACGTTGTACGTATCCACAAGCAGCGTGCAGGATTGCGGATACACCTCGGCATACGCTTTAAACGCTTCGTATTCGCTGTCGAACAGCTGCACCCAGCTGTGCGCCATCGTGCCCAGCGCAGGAATGCCGAATTCACGGTCGGCAATGGTGCAAGCGGTGCCGATGCATCCGCCGATATATGCGGCACGAGCGCCGTATACGGCGCCGTTAAAGCCTTGTGCACGGCGCGAGCCGAATTCCATAACGGCGCGTCCTTGGGAAGCTCTCACAATGCGATTGGCCTTGGTGGCGATGAGCGACTGGTGATTAATGGCGAGCAGCATCATTGTTTCGATAAACTGTGCTTGCATAGCAGGACCTCGCACCGTCACGAGCGGCTCGTGCGGAAAAATGGGCGTACCTTCGGGGACGGCCCAAACGTCGCAGGCAAATTTAAAATTAGCAAGATAGTCTAAAAAGCCTTCGCTAAACAGCTTCTTGCTGCGCAGATATTCGATATCCTCGGCAGAGAAGGAAAGGTTTTTCAGATAATGAACGATCTGCTCCAAGCCGGCCATAATGGCCACGCCGCCGCCATCAGGCACGGTGCGAAAGAACATATCGAAATACACGGTTTGCTCGCCGCGGCCGTTTTCGAAGAAACCGTTGGCCATGGTGATTTCGTAAAAATCGGTGAGCATGGTTAAATTTTCTTTACCGTATTCGTATTCAGCTTTCATGATGAATTATCCTTTCTGTCGGTTTTGCTGTGTAGTGCTTTTTGCTGTTCCCGAAAATCTCACGGGAACTTCGATATACAACTACAGTATAGAACAATTATTAAAAAAAGGCAAGGGGGATAAAAAAATCTCCCGCTGTGCAGCGAGAGATCTTTTATGCAAAAGAGATTCGATTATACCGCGCGGGTAACTTTGCCGGAACGCAGGCAACGGGTGCAGGCGTAAACCTTTTTGGGAGAACCGTTTACCACTGCCTTAACGCGTTTGATGTTTGCACGCCAGGTACGGTTCGCGCGTCGATGCGAGTGCGAAACCTTGATACCGAAAACAACACTTTTGCCGCAGAAATCACATTTAGCCATATTCTGCACCTCCTTTAATCCTGTGTTACGGCAGAAAAACTGCCGATGAAAAAATCAACGGAATTATATTAGCAGATTTCCTCGCGAAAAGCAAGGCTTTTTTTACAAGTTATTAAATTTTTTTGAAAATATGCATCTTCTGACGGTTTTTTCTTGTAATTTTGTTTGTTTTGCGCTATACTGTTGAATAAGAATGACTTGAATTTTTCGGGAGGGCAGCGTATTATGCTGAATCACGTATGGCAAAGCGGCGGGTATATGCCGTTTATTACCTTGCTGTTTTATATCATCAGCTACGCGGCGTTGGTGTTCGTTATGCTGCCGATCCACGAATTGGCGCACGCGGCGGTGGCTGTCCACTTGGGGGACGATACACCGCGCTGGCACGGTCGGCTCACCCTGAATCCATTGCGCCATCTCGATTTGTGGGGGACGCTGATGATTATTCTGTTCGGCATAGGCTACGCCAAGCCTGTTCCCGTAAATCCACGCAACTTTACAAATCCAAGACGTGATATGGCGCTCACGGCTTTGGCCGGCCCCGTCTCGAATTTGCTGATGGCGCTTATTTCGTTGCTCTTGTTCCGCATCGTTCGATTTACCGTAACAGACGAAACGGTGCTGTTTTTCTTGGGCGTGATTTTAGTGAATGTGTTTGCGCGGGTAAATTTAGGCTTGGCTGTGTTTAATCTGTTGCCCATTCCTCCGCTTGATGGTTTCCGTATCTTCGGCGCCGTGCTGCCGCCTCGCTTTACCGATATGCTGGATCGTTACCACAATTACGTGCGCTGGATCGTATTGCTTTTAATTTTTACCGGCGCTTTGGATTATCCGCTCACCGTGATGACTCGCTTTTTGGGTGGATTGCTGTGTGCGATAGTTGGCTTGCCCAATCAATTTTAAGGACGTGTCGTATGGAGATATCCTACAAACTGGCGGATTTTGAAGGACCGCTGGACTTGCTTTTGCATCTGGTGCAAAAGAATAAACTGAATATTTACGATATTCCGATCCACGAATTGTTGGAGCAGTATATGCAGGCGATTCAGGATATGCAAACGATGGATATGGAGATCGCTACCGAATTTTTGGATATGGCTGCCCGTTTGGTGCAGATCAAATCTGCTATGCTGTTGCCTCGCCACGAAGAAGGCGACGAGCTTAAGCAGCAGCTCACGGGCGAGCTTATTGAATATCAGCTTTGCCGCGAAGCGGCGGCGCGTATGCAAAAGCAATGCATCGGCGGCGATCTGTTCGTGCGTCTGCCGCAGGAGATCGAGCCGGATTATACGTATCGCCGTACTCACCGCAGCGAGGAATTGCTGGAGGCGTATTTGGCTGCGGCAGGCCGCGGAAAGCGCAAGCTGCCGCCGCCGGCACAAGCGTTTCACACCATTGTGGCACGCAAAATCGTGTCGGTGTCCTCCAAGATCGTTTTCGTGCTGCGCAAGCTGCGTATCGGCAAGAAAAAGGTGTCGTATCATTCGTTGTACGACGGCGCTACCACCAAATCGGAACTGGTAGCCACGTTCTTGGCGGTGTTGGAATTGATAAAAGGAAAGCGCATCCGTGTAGACGGAGAGGGGCGTCGCCAACAAGTGACGCTACTGGATGCTTCTCAGGAAGGAGAAGAAACCGATGGAATTTAAAGAATACCGTGCCGCTATGGAGGCCATACTTTTTGCGAACGGCGAACCGATTTCGGCCGACCGTTTGGCCGAGGTGCTGGAGCTGGATACCGAAACCGTTCATCGAATTGCTGCCGATCTGATGAGCGAAATGACGGCGCGTGCCGGCGGCGTGTATATGGTGAAGCTGGATGATCAATATCAGCTTTGCACGCGCAAGGAATACGCGGATCTCGTTCGACGCGCGCTGGATATTCGCCGTAACACGCCTTTGTCGCAGGCGGCGATGGAGGTGCTGGCGATCGTAGCGTATAACCAGCCCGTAACCAAGGCGTTTGTTGAACAGGTGCGTGGCGTGGATTGTGCCGCCGTTATTCAAGGCCTTGTTCAAAAGAACCTCATTGAAGAACAAGGGCGCTTGGAACTGCCGGGCCGTCCGTTGCTTTACGGCACCACTCCCGTGTTCTTGCGGTGCTTTGGTGTGTCGGGGCTGCAGGAGCTGCCGCCCTTGCCGCAGAAGGAAGAGGATGCCCGTATGGTGGAAACCACGCTGGAAGAAATTATTGAACAGCAGGAAGATTCGCAGGAAACTGAGGAGTGAGTGCCGTGTGGGTGATCGTTGGGTACGTCCTGCTTTCGCTGTTGGGATTGCTCGTGCTGTTGCTGCTGTCGCCCGTGGCGCTCGCTGTAAAATACCGAAACGGAGAGCTGGCGGCCCGCGTAACGCTGTACGGTATCCCGCTTTGGCGGTACCCTCAAAAGAAGCAGAAGTCTCCAAAAACGAGCCGATCCGCTAAAAAAGCAACAGAAAAAGCTTCGCCGCTGAACGAATGGACGCAGCGTTTAAAACAAAAAGGCGTTTTTGGCGCGGCGCACGAATTGCAGGAATTAGCAAGGCTGCTTGGCGGTTGGGCGGGGAAGCTGGCTCACGCCGTTGTAGTGGATCGTTTTTGGTTGCATTTGGTGGTCGCTTCGGAGGACGCTTCCTCCACGGCGCAAAACGTGGGACGTGTATGCGCCGTCGTATATCCTGCGATGACAACCATACAAGCCGCGGTGCGTATTCGTGATCGCCGTATTACGGTAGTTCCCGATTACTTGGCCGAGGAGGGGAGCGTGGAAGGCGATTTCAAATTGCATCTCCCTATCTGGCGCGGCGTGTACATCGCGCTGTACGCATTAACACAGTATACGAAATTCAATTCTCGTAATGTAAATAATACAGAGGAGGTCGTTGAGAATGGATAACAAGGTGAACAGCTTGATGGGTGTTTCCATCGACAAAATTCGCGAGATGGTAGACGTTAGCATGGTGGTCGGTGACCCGATGACTTTGGCGGACGGTACCACGTTGATTCCCGTTTCGAAGGTTTCGTACGGGTTTGCTACGGGTGGTTCGGACTTGCCCACCAAGGGTACGCAGGAGCTGTTCGGCGGCGGTGGCGGTGCCGGCATCAATATCGTCCCCATTGCTTTCCTTGTGGTATCGAACGGCGATGTGCGCTTGCTGCCGCTCGTATCCTCGCCCGACACCTTTAATCAAGTGGTGAATATGGTTCCCGATATGGTGAACAAGGTTGGCGATATGATCTCCAAGGCGAAAGAAAAGAAATAAAACCGCTGCTGTCGGCATACCTTTGAAAGGGACGGAGGTATGCGTATGCGCAGAGTATTTGCTTTTTGCTCGGCACTGCTGTTGTTTGCGGCGGTGCCGATTTCGACGGCGGCCGAAGCACCGTCGGTATCGTCGGTGTCTGCCGTGCTGCTGGAGCCGCAATCGGGGCGGGTGCTGTTTGAAAAAAACGCCGATGAAAAACGCCCAATGGCCAGCACCACCAAGCTGATGACGGCACTGGTAGCCGCAGAACGGTTGCCGCCCACGCTTACGGTAACGGTGCCTGCGTCGGCGGTGGCGGTGGAAGGCTCGGCAGTGGGGCTGCGCGGCGGTGATACGCTCACGGTGTACGACTTGATGGCAGGGCTGCTGCTGTCTTCGGGCAACGATGCAGCCAATGCGTTGGCAATGCTGTGCGACGGCTCCTTGTCTGCTTTTGCGGCGCGTATGAACCGTAAAGCGGCCGAGCTTGGTATGGCGCGTACGCTCTTCGTTACGCCCTCGGGGCTGGATGAAGGCGGTCACGCCTCCACGGCACGGGATATGGCGCTGCTCGGTGCAGCGGCGTTAAAGCAACCGTTGGTAGCAACGCTTTGCGCAACAAAGCAGGCCACGCTTTCCGTAAACGGAGTCCCCGTCACCGTTACCAATCATAATCGGCTGCTATGGCTGTATGAAGATGCGATCGGTATGAAAACGGGGTTTACCAAAAAATCGGGGAAATGCCTGGTTTCTGCCGCTAAACGCGACGGCGTTACTTTGGTGGCGGCTACGCTTAACGGCGGCGATTATTGGAACGATCACATCTCACTGTTTGAATACGGCTTTTCTCAAACGGCTTCGGTACCGCTTGAAGTGCCTGCGCTTCCCACAGTAACGGTGTGCGGCGGCACGGCATCGTCGGTGGAGGTCTTGGCCGAAGCGCCGAAGCCCGTCGTGTTACTTAAAGAGGAAAAGGCTTTGCTGAAAGCGGAATGTCAGCTGCCAACGTTTGTGTGGGCGCCCGTGGAGGCAGGAGAAACAGTTGGCGTATTACGGTATACCGTCGGCGATCGCACCGTGGCGGAGGTACCGCTGACAATAAAAGAAACGATAGCGGCGCGCAAGGCGACGCCGTTTATGAAAAAGTGGCAGCGGCAATGGCGGAGGCTATGGCTTGCTGTAACGGAATGAGGAATAAAGAATGGCATTGGTAAGATTGCAAAAAGTATTGGCAGACCGTGGAGTGGCTTCGCGCCGCAAAGCGGAGGAGCTGATTGAAAACGGCGCAGTGCGCGTGAACGGCCATCCTGCCAAATTGGGCGATAAGGTGGACGACCGCAAGGACGTGATCACTGTGCGCGGAAAGCGCGTGGCGGCTGCCGAAGCCCCCGTGTATTTGATGCTGCATAAGCCGCGCGGCTACGTTACCACGATGAGCGATGAAAAAGGCCGCAAGTGCGTGGCAGATCTGGTGCAGGAGTTGGGAGTGCGCGTGTATCCCGTGGGGCGTCTTGACCGTGATTCGGAGGGCTTGCTGCTGATGACGAATGACGGCGATTTTTCCAACGCGATGATGCATCCGTCGGCGCACGTTCCCAAGCGGTATCGTGTTACACTGCATTCCGAGGTGAATGATGACGACGTGGAGGCGCTGCAGCAGGGGATTGAACTGGACGGCCGCCGCACGTTGCCTGCCGAAGTGCAGATCGTATCGCAGGAGGGTGGCGTGATGACGAACGTGCCCCCTCGTGTAGTGATGGAGATTACGATTTACGAAGGGCGTAACCGCCAAATTCGCCGTATGTGCGAAGCGCGTGGACTTAACGTGGTGCGCCTCAAGCGCATCGCGTTTGGCGGTGTTAAGCTGGGAATGTTGGCTCCCGGCAAGTGGCGGCATCTCGATCCCAAAGAGGTACGCACGTTGGTGATGGCCTCCAAGGTGGAAAAGAAGATTGCTGCCGATTATATCAAAAAAGGACGTCGATGATATGTTTTTAATCACACCTGCCGATGAGCAAAAGACGGCGGCGCTGGCGAAAAGGGAAGGGGTAGAGCTGCCCGTAGTTGCACTGTCACTTTTGATTGACGGTGCGGAAAGCGGTCACGTGTTGCTCCGTTTTCACAACAGTGTGGCGGAGATCGTTTGTCTTCGCTCGCCGGATGTCGAGTATGAAGAATGGTTGATTCGTGCGGCGCTGAATACGGCAGCGAACCGCTCGGCGATCGATGCCGTGTGTTATGATCCGATGCTGTTCGATACGCTGCGGCGGCTGGGCTTTTCACCCAAAGGAAACGGATACGAGGTGTTTATCCCTGAATTCTTTAACCGTCCGTGTAATTGCGGCTGAAATTGATAGGAAATAGACGATTTTTATTGCGCAGGGTACTTGTTTTTTTTAGTACCCTGCGTTATAATATATATAATTATTAAAATGGAGTAGGATGGCTTTTTATCCTTAGTGTTTGGAGGTACAAGCAATGAGCAAACAAGCGTCCGAGGCACGCAAGTGCCTGGAACAATTCTTTGATGCGGGTACGTTTGTCGAAGTCGACCGTTTAATGCGCGACGGAGAAAACGACGTTCCCGTGGTTTGTGGCTACGGTTTGGTGAACGATGCTCCCGTCTACGCCTTTGCGCAGGACAAGTCTGTGTGCAGCGGTGCGGTGGGCAAGGCACAAGCCGCCAAAATCAAAAACGTGTATCATTTGGCTGCACAAAACGGCGCTCCCGTTGTTGGCGTTTTTGACAGTGATGGTGCACGCCTTTCGGAAGGCCTTGATGCGATGGATGCCATCGCCGAGATTATGGCTGCTGCCAACGAGCTGTCAGGCGTGGTTCCGCAGATTGCCGTGGTAACGGGCGCTTGCGTGGGTTCTTCCGCACTCATCGCCGCTGCCGCCGACGTAGTGATCGCCGCGAAAGAGGCCGATTACTACCTTAACGTAGGCGACGAAAATGCCAAAGCGGATGTCGTGGCAGAGAATGCAGAAGAAGCCCTCGAAAAGGCTCGTCAGCTGCTCGGCTATCTGCCTGCTAACAATCTGTCGGCCGCTCCCGTCTACGAAGTAACGGATTCGGCGCTCGCCGCTTGTGCTTCCTCCAAGGAGGCTGCGGAATTCATAGCCGATGCCGGTTCGCTGTTCCCGTTGTATAACGACGAGGTCGCTGCGCTGGCCCGCGTAAACGGCGTGGTTTGCGGTATCGTTACGCTGGCAGGTGATGCAGTTTCCTGCTGCGCTGCCGCTCGTGCTGCTCGCTTTGTGCGTTTTTGTGACAGCTTCTCGCTGCCCGTTCTCACTGTGGTGGATGCAGAAAGCTTTGCTTGCTTGAAGGGCGCCGCTCGCGTGTGCCAAGCCTATACGGAGGCAACTACCGCTAAGGTTACGCTGCTTACGGGCAAGGCCTACGGCGCCGTGTACATTGCCGTTGCAGGTAAAGCTGCAGGTGCCGATGCGGTGCTTGCTTGGCAAGCTGCTTCGGTATCGCCGCTGAAGCCCGAAACGGCCATCCACATTTTGTGGCAGGATCGTTTGGCCGAAATGAAGGATCCCAAGGCCGACCGCGCGGCGCTCGCCGAAGAATATCGCACCACCTGCTGCAACGCCGATTTGGCCGCCGCACAGGGTGCTGTTACCGACGTGATCGCCCCCGAACAAACACGGGCCGCGGTTTCCGCCTTTTTCGATATGCTGGCCGGTAAGCGTGTCAGCAAGCTGCCGAAAAAGCATGCCAATATTCGTCTGTAATGTGTTTTTGAAATAGAAAAAGAAAGGCTTGGTTTTTACTATGAAAAGATTTAACATTACCGTAAACGGTAAAGCATACGACGTTCAGGTAGAAGAAATCGGCGGCGCTGCTCCTGCTGCTGCACCTGCTGCCGCTCCTGCCGCTGCTCCTGCTGCCGCTCCTGCCGCCGCTCCCGCTGCTGCACCTGCTGCCGCTCCTGCCGCTGCTCCTGCCGCCGGCGCCGAGGCTATCAATGCTCCCATGCCGGGCACCATTGTCAGCGTGGCTGTGTCGGCCGGTCAGTCTGTGAAGGCAGGCGAAGTGCTGCTCGTATTGGAAGCAATGAAAATGGAAAATGAAATTGTGGCTCCTCGCGACGGTGTGGTTGCGGGTGTGCACGTAAACAAGGGCGAGAGCGTGGATTCCGGCAAAGCGCTGGTTTCTCTGCAATAATCTCTGTCGCTAACGAAAGGATTGATTGGATTGGCAAAAGTCGGAATTACCGAAACTATCCTGCGTGATGCGCACCAGTCGCTGATCGCAACCCGTATGACGACCGAAGAAATGCTGCCTGCGCTCGAAATGCTCGATGAAGTCGGCTATCACTCTCTGGAATGCTGGGGTGGCGCCACGTTTGATTCCTGCCTGCGCTTTTTGGGTGAGGATCCGTGGGAGCGTTTGCGCATCATGCGTCAGGAAATGCCCCATCAGAAACTGCAGATGTTGTTCCGTGGACAAAATATGCTGGGCTACCGCCCCTATGCCGATGATGTCGTAGAGTATTTTGTGCAGAAGTCGGTAGCTAATGGTATCGATGTAATCCGCATTTTTGATGCGCTGAATGATGCGCGCAATCTGCAAACCGCGATTAAAGCGGCGAATAAAGAAAAAGCTCACGTGCAAGGCTGCATCAGCTATACCCTGAGTCCGGTACACAACAATGAGTATTATGCAGAATATGCCAAGGTGCTGGAGGAGATGGGCGCACATTCGATTTGTATCAAAGATATGGCAGGCCTGCTAACGCCGTATGCTTGCTATGATTTGGTTTCTCGCCTAAAAGAAACCGTCTCTATCCCGGTGGATATTCACAGTCATTACACCGCAGGCTTGGCTTCCATGTCGATTATGAAGGGTATTGAAGCCGGAGCTGATGTGATTGACACTGCAATCTCACCTTTCTCCGG
>JAZQTE010000002.1:0-1706 GCA_045630505.1 Acutalibacteraceae bacterium
GGATCGGTTGCTGGTGGGGGAGCACGTTGGCGAGGTTCTTACGGACTTTGCACGGGTTTTGTATCCCGTGCTTCCCGAGCTGGCGGCCACCGAGGGTGTGTGGCAATACAATCCGTATCACGATAAGGATGTGCTGGGGCACACGATTGCAGCGATAGCGGCAGCACCGCCCGTGCTGCCCGTGCGCTTGGCACTGCTGCTGCACGATTGCGGAAAGCCGAATAATTTTCATCTTATTCGCGAAGGCTTTGGCCATTTTCCGAACCATCCTGCCATCGGTGCCGAAATAGCGGAGAAAACGCTGCGCCGCTTGCGGTATGATAACAAGACGATTGCGAGCGTTTGCCGTTTAATACGCCATCACGACGATCCGATTCCCGAAACGGATGCGGGTGTGCGGCGGTGGCTGTGCCGTATGGGCGAGCAGGAGCTGCGTTGGTTGCTGGACGTGAAGGAGGCTGATTGCGACGGGCACGCCGCAAACCTGCCTCCTGCCAGACGGGAAGAGCTTTACCGTCTGCGTGAGCGTATCACACGCGTGGTGGCAGAGGGACAATGCACGTCGATGGCTATGCTGGCGATTGACGGCGATACGCTGATAGCAAACGGCATTCCTGCCGGTAAAGCGGTGGGGTGTGCGCTGCAGTGGGCGTTGGATAACGTGCTGGACGGCACGCTGCCCAACGAGCGTGATGCGCTTCTTTGTGCGATATTGTCGCAAAGGGCTTGATTATTTTATAAAAAACAAGTACAATAGATTAGATATTGATTTGTGGAGGAACTCCTGTGACGAACTTAAAAAACGAGATAGAACGTCGGCGCACGTTTGCGATCATTTCGCCCCCCGATCCCGGTAAGACCACGTTAACCGAAAAATTCCTTTTATACGGCGGTGCCATTGCTTCGGCCGGTATGGTTAAGGGTAAAAAGTCGATGAAGCACGCTGTGTCGGACTGGATGGAAATCGAAAAGCAGCGCGGTATTTCGGTAACCTCCTCGGTGTTGCAGTTTGAATATGACGGATATTGCGTGAATATTTTGGACCCCCCCGGTCACCAGGATTTCTCGGAGGACACCTACCGCACGCTGATGGCGGCCGACTCGGCCGTGATGGTGATCGACGCCTCCAAGGGTGTGGAAAAGCAGACCATCAAGCTGTTTAAGGTGTGTATGATGCGGGATATCCCCGTGTTTACGTTTATCAATAAGATGGACCGCGAAGCGCGCGATCCGTATGAATTGATGGCGGATATCGAAAACGTGCTGGGCATCGAAACCTATCCCGTGAACTGGCCGATTGGTTCGGGCAAGCGGTTTAAGGGCGTATACGAGCGCGACCGCAACCGTGTGCTGTCTTTCGTGTACAACGGCATTGGCCACGCCGCCGACGAGCAGGTAACCGATATTGACGATCCCTCGCTCGAAGGCTTGCTGGGTGACGAGCTGTATCAAACGCTGATGGACGACCGTGAATTGTTAGACGGTGCCGGTGGCGAATTTGATTTGGAAAAGGTGCGCAAGGGCAAGCTTTCTCCCGTGTTTTTCGGTTCGGCGCTCACCAATTTCGGCGTGCAGCCGTTTTTGGAAAATTTCTTGAAAATGACGACCACGCCGCTGCCTCGCAAGTGTACAGAGGGTGAAGTGGATCCGTTTGACGAGGATTTTTCGGCCTTCGTGTTTAAAATTCAAGCCAATATGAACAAGGC
>JAZQTE010000003.1:0-9068 GCA_045630505.1 Acutalibacteraceae bacterium
TTCGTCGGTGGGTGGTATTATCACCATTGATTTTGCCGACGTTGAAGCACCGCTGATCAACACGGTGGATTACGACTTCTGCCAAAGCGGACACAAGCTTTGCATTGTGGATACGGGCGGCAATCACGCGGCGCTCACCCACGAATACGCCGCCGTCACCAACGAAATGCGCAGCATTTGCCACGAGCTCGGCGTTGCCTATCTGCGCGAAACCTCCTACCCTGCTTTACTTAAACAACTACCGAAGCTGCGTGGAAAATGCGGCGATCGCGCCGTGCTTCGTGCGCTCCATTTCTTTGGTGATAATGCGCGCGTGGGGCGTGAGGTAGCATCGCTTCAAGACGGAAAATTCCAAGAATTCTGCCGTTTGGTAAACGAATCGGGACATTCCTCGTTTGAGTTCCTGCAAAACGTATATTCGAACAGCGACGTGCAATTCCAAGGCTTGTCGGTAGCGCTGGCATTGGCACAAAACGTGCTGAAAGGCCGCGGCGCTTGCCGCGTGCACGGCGGCGGCTTCGGCGGCACCACCCAAAACTTCGTGCCCGAAGAGCTGGTACCCCTCTTCACCAAAACGATGGAAGCGGTATTCGGCGAAGGCAGCTGCCACATTTTAAGCATCCGTCCCTACGGCGGTATTCAGGTAACACCCGAATGTGAATAAGATAAAAAATAAGGGAGAGCATCACGCTCTCCCTTCATTTTTTTGTTAGATTTTCACGATGCCAAGGCCGTCAAGAACGGAGGAAACCAAAATAAGCACGATACAAATCGGCGCCACGTATTTGATAATAACCGTAAACAAACGCTTGCTTGAAAATTTACCGCCGATCTCCATTTCGTCGATAAGTGCTTTCGGTTTAAGCACGTACCCGACGAATACACAAGTGAGCAAGGCGACGATCGGCATCAATACGCTGTTGCTGATAAAATCAAACATATCAAGAATGGTCAGTCCCGCAATGTTAAGCTCCTTCAGTGCGCCGAAGCCCATTGAAGACGGTACACCCAGCAGCAGGCTGACGAGAAGCACCGCCACACACGCTTTTCGGCGCCCCCAGCCCAGCTTATCCTGCACCAAGGAAACGATGGTTTCCATCAACGAGATCGACGACGTCAGCGCCGCGAAGAACACAAGCAGGAAGAAAACGGCGCCAACGACAGCGCCACCCGCCATGGATTCAAACACCTTCGGCAGCGTGATAAACATAAGGCCGGGGCCTTTGCCGAGCGCTTCTTCGTTACCGCCCGAAAACGAGAACACCGCCGGAACGATCATTAAGCCCGCCAAAAAAGCAATACCCGTGTCGAAAACCTCGATTTGATGTACCGAGGATTCCAAGCGAATATCCTTCTTCATATACGAGCCGTAGGTGATCATAATACCCATCGCGATCGACATGGAATAGAACAGCTGCCCCATGGCCGCAAGCACGGTGGTTGCCGAGAATTTGGAAAAGTTCGGCGTTAAGTAATACGCAACGCCCTCCAACGCTCCCGGCATACACATAACGTAGATGGCGATGAATAACGTAAGCGCCACCAAAATCGGCATCATCAATTTGCTCACTTTTTCAATGCCCTTTTCCACGCCGAACAACACGATAAGTGCCGTTAACCCAAGGAACAGAGCAAACCAGCCGAGAGGCTCAAACGTGCCGCCTATAAAGGTTTCGAAATAGGTATCCGCTGCCGCAGACGAAGCACCGTCGAACACAAATACGGTAAAGTATTTCATAACCCACCCGCCGATAACCGAATAGTACGGCAGAATGATCACGGGAACGATAGCCGCCATCCAACCGATAAATCCGTATTTTTTGTTTAAGGCACCAAAGGCGCCGATGGCGCTTTTCCCCGTTTTACGGCCGATAGCAATTTCGGCGCACATCAGGGCAAAGCCCAACGTCACCGCTAAAATCAAATACACGAGCAGAAAGATACCGCCACCGTATTTGGCGGCTAAATACGGGAATCGCCAAATATTTCCCAGCCCCACCGCCGAGCCTGCTGCCGCAAGCACGAAACCGATCTTACCGGTAAAGCTGCTTCTTTTTTCACTCAACAGTAACACCTCGCTTTTTAAAAAACACCCCGTTATTGTACCAAACAATCGTAAAAAGGTCAAATATTTTTTGGCAAATTAACAAAAATATTTTTCTCAAGCGAGATTTTCGCAGCCCCGTTCCGTATTTTTTTCTTAAGAAATTGCCAATGGCAGAAAAATCTTTTGTTTTCAAAATGTCGGCCGCAACAAAAAAAGGCGCCGTGCGGCGTCTTAATTTTGCTTTTGCACCAACTTGTATTCATCGTAAAACCGAAACAGTGGGCACACGTTGCCGCGCCCTGCGGAAAAGCGCACCATATCGTCTTCGTCTAACGCGCCCACCGCATCGCACACGTATTCTTCGGTTACGTCGTCGTACACATAATACGCGCAATGCTCACATTCGTTCATCTGTTTGGCTCCCTTCAAGCGTTGCCTTTATCGTATCACAAACGCCCGAAAAATGCAACCGCTGTTAACAAAACGAAAAGCCGCCCCGATGGGGCGGCTTTGGAAAATCTTAATTAGATTTTGCCATCCATTTCGTCCTTGCACTTACGGCAGTAGACCGGACGATCCTCACGGGGCTTGAAGGGCACCGTGTCGGGAGCGCCGCAGTTGGCGCAGATGATCTCGTGCTGAACACGCTCGGGCTTGTTGGCGTTCTTGCGAGCCATGCGGCAAGCTTTGCAGCATTTGGGATCGTTCGTGAAGCCTTTTTCGGCATAGAACTCTTGCTCACCGGCAGTGAACACAAATTCCTCACCACAATCTCTGCATACCAGGGTCTTGTCTTCGTACATACTGTTTACCTCGCTTTGTTTTTCTTTGCCCTGCGACACACGAAACGGACACCTGTGAATGCTGAACGCTTTGAACTATCGGGGCAATTATTTGCGAAACGGCTTTGCCGTTTACAGCCTAAATAAAATAGGGGTGGCCGCCAGCTTGCGGCGCAAACGCGATAACGCGTTATCCACCGATTTGCGGCTGATGCCAAGCTCGGCGGCGATTTCCTCGTAGGAATACGAGGCGACATGACGCATCAATACTTGATACTCTAAATCGGTGAGCGTTTGCTTTAAACGCAAGCGCAGCACCTTCAGCTCTTCCAGCCGCACCAATACGGCGGCAGGATCGTGGGCGGCCGAGGCGGAAGGCACGGCACCCCACGGGAGCTCCGCTTCGCCTTGCACCGAACGAAGAACCGACAGCATACGGTTGCGCATACACGTGTAGGCGTATGTGGCAAACGCGGCGCCGGTGTCGCTTCGGTACGTCTGCACGGCAGACAGCAGCCCAAGCAGCCCTTCTTGCGAAAGATCGTCGTTATCGGCGCCGCCACCGTATTTGCCGACCAAGCTTCCGAGCATAGCGGAGAAACGGGATGCCAGTGCGGCGAAGGCTTCGTCGTCCCCCTTACGGGCACGGACGAGCAATTCTTCGTCGCTGACCGACGTGAGGTTATCCAAAAGCAACCAAGTCACCTCTCGCAAATCAACCAAAAGTAGTCTGTATACAATCAAGTATAGACGCGTCGTAACAAAAAGTCAACACTTTTTTTAAAACTTTTATTCAATGTGTAGAAAAAGTGTTGCATTTTGTCGAAAACTTTTACCTATTTTGTTAAAATGACGAATGCTGTTATCGGTTGGTCAAATAGTCGTGAATGGCGGCGGCAGCCTTCTTGCCTGCCCCCATAGCCAAAATCACCGTGGCGGCACCCGTAACGGCATCGCCGCCTGCATACACACCCTCACGCGTGGTGCGCAACGTTTCTTCGTCTACCACCAAGCAACCGCGGCGATTTACTTCCAGCCCCGGCGTGGTGGTACGAATAAGCGGATTGGGCGAATTGCCGATCGCGGCGATCACCAGATCCACGGGAAGCTTATGGTTACTGCCGACGATTTCTTGCGGACGGCGGCGCCCCGAGGCATCGGGTTCGCCAAGTTCCATCGACACGCATTCCAGTTCCGAAACAAAGCCATCCTCGTTGCCGTGAACAGCCACGGGGGCGGTTAAAAAGCGGAATTCAATGCCCTCTTCCTTGGCGTGATGAATTTCTTCCAAACGAGCAGGCATTTCTTCTTCCCCACGACGATACACGATAGACACGCTTTCCGCGCCAAGACGCTTGGCACAGCGAGCGGCGTCCATTGCCACGTTTCCGCCGCCAACCACGGCCACGCGTTTGGCACGCGGAGCAGGCGTATCGTATTCGGGGCGGTACGCCTTCATTAAGTTGATACGAGTGAGGAATTCGTTGGCCGACATAACGCCGAGCAAGCCTTCGCCGGGGATACCAAGGAAACCGGGAAGCCCTGCACCGCTGCCGATAAACACAGCTTCAAAGCCTTGCTCGAACAGCTCGTCCACCGACAGCACCTTACCGATGACCATATTGGTTTGAATTTCCACACCGCTTTGGCGCAGGGTGTCGATCTCTTGCTGTACGATGGCTTTAGGCAGACGAAATTCGGGAATACCGTACATAAGCACGCCGCCTGCCGTATGGAAGGCCTCGAACACGGTGACGCGATAGCCAAGGCGACTCAAGTCCCCTGCGCAGGTGAGTCCTGCAGGGCCGGAGCCGACCACCGCCACGCGCGCCCCGTTTTGCTCGGGAGCCGTCACTTTTTGGTTGGTATGGGTGCGATGCCAATCGGCAGCAAAGCGTTCCAAACGGCCGATCGCCACGGGCTCACCCTTGATGCCGCGCACGCACTTGGACTCGCATTGCGTTTCTTGCGGACACACACGCCCACACACGGCAGGCAGCGCGTTGGTTTCGTGAATAACGCGATACGCTTCTTCAAACTCACCGGCGGCGAGTGCCGCCAAAAATTCGGGAATACGCACGTTCACAGGACAGCCGCTTACGCAAGGACGCGTTTTGCAGTTTAAGCAGCGTTTCGCTTCGGACACAGCCATTTCGGGGGTGTAGCCGAGCGCCACCTCCTCAAAATTCGAGGCACGAAGGATGGGATCCTGCTCGGGCATCGGGGTTTTGGTTAATGCGTTATTGATAGCCATTAGTTCCCCTCCCCCAAAAACGTCATATGACATTCGTGCTCCTGCTCGCGGTATTGGCGCAAGCGTTTCATAGACTCATCCCAATCGATTTGATGTGCATCGAATTCGGGGCCGTCCACACACGCGAACTTCACTTCCCCACCCACCGTTAAACGGCAGCCGCCGCACATACCCGTGCCATCGATCATAATGGGATTCATGGATACCACGGTTTTAATGCCGTAAGGCTTCGTTACCTCGGCCACAGCACGCATCATCGGCAACGGGCCGATGGCAATAACGAGATCGTAGGCTTCGCCTGCCGCCAGCAGCTCTTGCAGCTTCACGGTAACGAAACCCTTTTCGCCGTAGGAGCCGTCATCCGTCATTAAGAACAAGCGGCTGCTGACAGCTTTAAAATCGTCTTCCAGCATCACGATATCGCGATTTCGGAAGCCGGCGATCATATCCACGTGAGCACCAAGACGATGCAATGCTTTGGCTTCGGGATAGGCAATGGCGCAGCCAACGCCGCCGCCGATCACCGCTACGCGGCGATGGCCTTCCAGCTCGGTGGCGCGGCCGAGAGGGCCAACGACGTCGAGAATGGCATCGCCTTCGTTCAGCGTATCCAGCAAGGCGGTGGTCTTCCCCACCTTTTGATACATAATGGTGATGGTACCTGCTTCGGGATTTTCATCGGCCAGTGTCAGCGGAATACGTTCACCCGTTTCATTCACGCGGAGAATGATAAACTGCCCTGCGCGGCCTTTGGCGGCAATGAGGGGCGCTTCGATTTCCATCAGCGATACCGCTGCGTTCAGCGCCCGTTTTTTTACGATTTTATACATTGAGAAACACCTCTTATCAACGTTTGGTTTTCCACGTAGAAGGAGAAAACACAACCAGCAACGGATAAATTTCAAGACGGCCGAGCAGCATCGCCAGCGACAAGACCAGCTTGGAGGCCGCCGAATAGCCTGCGTAGCTGCCTGCAGGGCCGACATCGCCAAAGCCGGGGCCGACATTGTTAAAGCACGAAACGGCGGCGGTTAAGTCGGTTTCGGTGTTGGTGGGTTCGAAGGAAAGGAACAAGAACACCGCCACGATGCACAGCATATACAGCACGAAATAAGCACTCACGCCGTCGAGCGTCTGCTCGTCCACCTTTTTGCCTTCCATCTGCACGCTGGCCACCCAGCGCGGATGCACCACGCGGCGCAAATCTCGGCGCACGCTTTTAAGCAGCATTATCACACGGGAAAGCTTTAAGCCGCCTGCTGTTGAGCCGGCGCAGGTGCCCATAAACATAAGCACTAACAAAATGGAACGGGCAAATCCCGGCCAAAGATTAAAATCGGTGGTGGCATAGCCCGTGGTGCTGATGATCGACGCCACTTGAAACGCTGCGTGGCGCAGTGCTTCCGATACCGTGGGATACAGCGGCGTAATGCGCCAAAAGATCGCCAGCACCGACACGGCCACAATAGCGAAGAAGCACCACATTTCGCTGCTGCGCAGGGCGCTGCGGAAGCGGCGCATCAGCAGAAGATAATACACGTTAAAGTTGACACCGAATATCAGCATAAAGGCCGTGATGATCCACTGTGAATAGGCGCTGTAGCTGCCCACGCTGGTGGCCTTGATGCCAAAGCCGCCCGTGCCTGCCGTACCAAAGGTATATACGGCACTGTCGAACGGAGCCATATCACCGCATACCAGCAAAACGAACATCAGTACCGACAACGCAATATAGATGATATACAGCATTTTAGCCGTATCACGCAAACGGGGTACCAGCTTACCCATTGTGGGGCCGGGCATTTCCGCACGCATAATGTGAATGGCACGCCCCGATTCTGCAGGGAGGATCGCCATCATCAGCACAATAACGCCCATACCACCGATCCAGTGCGTGAAGCTGCGCCAAAACAGCATACTGCGAGTGAGCCCCTCGGGACTGGGAAGAATGGAAGCACCCGTGGTGGTGAAGCCGCTTACGGTTTCGAAAAGCGCGTCCACGTACGAGGGGATCTGCCCACTGATCACGAAGGGCAACGCACCGATCAGGGACAGCCCGATCCACGACAGCGCCACGCTGACAAGGCCGCCACGCGCAAAGATGCGGCGGTCACCGTGACGGTTGGTGATGGTGAGTGCAAAGCCGATCGCCAACGCAACGGCTGCCGAAACAGCAAACGCCACGATATCGCCCACGTTTTTATAATACAGCGCCACCAGCAACGGCAAGATAAACAGCGCTGCTTCAATTTTTATGATCTGACCTACGGTGTGTAAGATCACACGACGGTTCATAACAACAGCGACTCCTTATTTCAAAATATCGGCAAGCTCCTGCACGCGGCGGTTGGCTGCCACCACGATCACGCGGTCGCCTGCTAAAATGCAATCGTCACCACTGGGGATAACGGTCTTACGGTCGCGAATAATGCCTGCGATCAGAACGTTTTGCTTGATGCGCAGCTCCTTCAGCGGAATATTGGTGAGATGCGGAACGTCTTGCACCACCAAGAATTCCAACGCCTCGGCCTTGCCGTCCATCAGCTGGTACAGCGTTTCCATACTGCTGCCGCGAGATTGCTGTAACGCACGGGCGTAACGCACCACGACGTCGGATACGATCTTACGCGGAGAAACAATGGTATCCAGCCCCAAGCCCTCGGCCAAGGTGGCCAGCTCGTCGCGGTTAACCTTGGCAATCACCTTGGGAACGTTTTGGTTGGCGGCAAAAATCGACATTAAGATGTTTTCTTCGTCGATCCCCGTGAGGGCTACCAGTGCATCCTTGGCACCGATATCCTCCTCGAGCAGCAGCTCCTGCTGCGTACCGTCGCCGTGAATGATGACGGTTTTCGAAAGTGCAGCGCTAAGCTCCTGCGCCATAGCGGCATCCTTTTCGATCAGCGTTACGCTGTGTCCGCCCGATTCCAGCAGCTTTGCCAAATAAAACGCCGTGCGGCTGCCGCCGAGGATCATCACACTGCGAGCCTTCTTTTGGAGAACGCCGAGCGAGCGAAGCAATTTTTGCATTTCGACGGGAGAAGCCGTGAGGCCGATACGGTCGCCGCTGCGAAGGATAAAGCTACCGCCCGGAATATACACTTCGTTTTCACGCTGAACCACGCACACCAAAAAGCGTGCATCGAATTTCGTGCGAAGCTGCGACAAGCTGAGCCCGTCCAACAAAGAGTTTTCCTTCAGCTTCAGCTCGATCATTTCAAAGTTACGGTGTGAAAAGGTTTCCACCTTCACGGCAGACGGGAATTTAAGAATATTGAGCAGCTCCCGAGCAGCCAGCTTTTCGGGGTTAATGGTGAGCGACAACCCCAGATGTTGCTTTAAAAACACCAAGCTATGGTCGTTATATTCCGGATTTCTCACACGAGCGATCGTGTGCTTCGCACCCAGCTTGCGTGCCAAGAAGCAGCTGAGCATATTGGTATCGTCGGAATCGGTGACGGCCACGAACAGATCGGCGTGCTGCGCATCGGCTTCACGCAGTACGTCGTGGTCGGCCGCGTTGCCGCAAACACTCATCACGTCATATACGTTTGTAATGGATTCCAGCGTGGCGGAAACACTGTCGATCGCCGTTACGTCGTGCCCCTCGGCAGAAAGGCTCTCCACCACCGTGGTACCGATTTTTCCGCAACCTGCAACCAGAATCTTCATACGCTTCACCTCGGTAAAGATAACAGAATTTCATTGTATTTTATCACAAAAAATTCCGTTCGTCAATTGCACTTGCAAATTCTTTAATTCTAAGGTACAATTTATGCAAAGGAGTGATAACATCGTGGATTTCTTATATTTTCTGGAAGGGCTGCGCACACCGTGGCTCACCGAGCTGATGCTGCTCATCACCGAATGCGGTGACGAGCTTGTTTTCCTCGGCACGGCGGTTATTCTGTTTTGGTGCGTCAGCAAGCATCTCGGTTACTATATGATGACCGTGGGGTTTGTGGGGATCCAGCTGAACCAGCTC
>JAZQTE010000004.1:0-18585 GCA_045630505.1 Acutalibacteraceae bacterium
ATCGTGCTCCAGCACGTAGGTTTGCACGGGGCGGCGGTCCTGCGGAGCTTCTTCGATGATCGACATATCGCGAATGCCGCTCATCGCCATATTCAGCGTGCGCGGAATGGGCGTGGCCGACAGCGTGAGCACGTCCACCTGCGGAGCAAGCTCCTTGATGCGCTCCTTTTGCGCTACGCCGAAGCGCTGCTCCTCGTCCACGATAAACAGCCCCAAATTGTGAAAATGCACGTCCTTGGAAAGCATACGGTGCGTACCCACCAAAATATCGATACGCCCACGGGCCATTTCGTCTAAAATGCGCTCCTGCTGCTTGGGCGTGCGAAAACGCGAGAGCATTTCGATGCGCACGGGGAAGCCGTCAAAACGGGAAACCATCGTATTGTAATGCTGCAGCGCCAAAATGGTGGTGGGAACGAGCAGCACGCATTGCTTGCTTTGCGATACGCATTTAAAAGCGGCACGCAGCGCTACCTCGGTTTTGCCGAAGCCCACGTCACCGCACAGCAAACGATCCATCGGCACGGGGCGCTCCATATCGGCTTTGATCTCGTCGATACACCGCAGCTGGTCCTCGGTTTCCTCGTATTCAAAATGACGTTCAAAATCGTATTGCCACTCACCGTCGGGATCAAACGCATAACCGGGGGTGGCCATACGCTGCGAATACAACCGAATCAGCTCTTTGGCAATATCCTTCACCGCCGTGCGAACACGGGTTTTGGTTTTTTGCCATTCCTGTCCGCCCAAGCGGTGCAGCTTCACCTTCACCTCGTCCTTGGTGCCGATATACTTGGAAACCAAGTCGAGCTGGGTAACGGGAACGTACAGCGCGTCCCCTTTATCGTATTGCAGCTTAAGATAATCCTTCACCACGCCCTGCACGTTCATTTGGCGGATCCCCTCGTATAAGCCGATACCGTGTGCGGCGTGTACCACGTAATCACCGGGAGAAAGCTCCGAAAGGCTGTGGATCTCGGCTCCCTTTTGGCGGTTAAGGCGGCGCCTTACCCGTTTTTGGGAGATGCGCCCGTGCGTTAGCACGGCAAGCGAAGCTTCGGGGAATTCCGCGCCTGCCGAAAGACCGCCGCGCAGCACCAGCACCTGCCCTTTTACGGGCGCTTGCGGTGACGGTGCGTACAGCGCAGGAATGCCGCGGGCACACAAATCGTCTGCCAAGGCCCCAGCGGTTTTTTCTTCGGCCCCTGCCAACACCATACACGCCATACGGCGCGAAAGAAGATCCTGCAGATCCTCGGTGAGCAGGTCTAAACCACCCGACCATACGGGCAGCTGGCGGCAAGATACGGTATATAACGCTCCAAGCGGAAACTCCGCCGCGGTGTGGGCAAAGGTATCGAAAATGACAGTGGGACGCTTTTGGAATTCACCTGCCAGCCATTCAAAATCGGCCATATAACGGCAAAGCTCTTTGCACAAGCGGCCTTCCTCAAGCAACGATTGAATATCCTCGTGCAGCTGCCACAACGCACTGCGTGCGCGGTCCTTCACTTTGGCGCTTTCCGAAACGAACAGCAGCGCGTCCTTGGCAAAATCCAGCACGGTAGCCATTTCGGGATAGATGAGCGGCAAATATTTATCGGGTGCGGCAGGGCGCAGCCCACCGCGTAAACGGTCAACGTCACCAAGTAACGATTCCTGCACGGCAGGAGCGCGTTTCCCCGTGAGCGTGGCAGCGAGCGCTTCAATGCGCTTTGCCAAATGCTCGGCCGAATCGTAGAAGATCTCGGCCGCAGGCGGAATGTTTACCTCGTCCATAGAATCCGTGCGGCGCTGCGAAAGCGGATCGAAAGCGGCCACGGTATCCACCGTATCGCCCCACAGCTCAATACGAATGGGCGAGGCGTTTTGCGCAGGGAAAACGTCAATAATACCGCCGCGCGCCGCAAATTGCCCGGCACCCTCTACTTGGGCGCAGCGCTCGTAACCGGCAGCAGCAAGGGCGGCCGGCAGATCGGCCACGGGTAACGGTTCGCCTGCTGCAATATGCAGCGTGCGTTCAAGCAGCGTGGCAGGCGGAATGGTGTAGCCGAGTACGGCGTCGATGCCTGCTACCACGATACCGTATTCGCCGCGCGCCATACGTGAAAGAACGCCAAGACGCATTTGCTCGTATTCGCGCGAAGCCGATTCCGCTTGATGCAGCGAAAACTCACGCGAAGGCAGCAGCAGCGCGTCGTCACCCAGAGCAACGAGATCCTCGCAAAGGCGAGTGGCCTCGGCTTCGTCGGCCGTCAGAAAAAGGGCGCGACGATGCGTGTCGGCACACAGTGTGTGCGCCAACAGCACCTTGTGAATATGCCCCGTTCCGTTCATCAACACGGGAGTACGGGCGTTTTTGAGATCGTTTTCGGCCGCTGTCACCGCCGAAAGCGAAGACAGCCCTTTTTGAAATACAGACATAAGCTCCTCACGTACCGTTATCGGCTGTAACGGTTCATAGCGGCATCCATTTCGCCGCCGACAATCAGCTTCACCGCCTCGGCGGCGTTGTTTACCGCTTCACGCAGCGGTGCTTTTTCGTTTTCCGCAAAGCGGGACAGCACCCACGCGGCTAAATCGTAATCGGGATGCGGTTTTTGCCCCACACCCACTTTTACACGCGGAAATTGCTCGCTGCCGCACAAGCTGATGATACTGCGCATACCGCGCTGTCCACCGTCGCTGCCCTTGCGGCGCAAGCGGATGGTGCCCACGGGCAGGGTGATATCGTCGCAAATCACCACGCAGCGTTCAGGCGGCAGCTTATAAAATGCCATCGCCTCACGCACGGCTTCGCCGCTCAAGTTCATATAGGTTTGCGGCTGCATCAGCAACACCTTCTTGCCACCGATGACAGCTTCCCCTACCAGCGATTTATACTTGGCGCGGTTCACACGCACGCCCAAATCGGCCGCTAACGCTTCCACTACCATAAAGCCCGCATTGTGGCGCGTGCCTTCGTATTTTTTATCGGGATTGCCCAACCCCACAATGAGAAAATCGATCGGCCCCGTTGGTGCCGCTTTGCGAAAAAACATACGGATACCCTCGCTTGAAAATGTATATATTCGGTATATAGGTATTATGACAAAAAAACGGTCGCTTTGCAAGGGGCAGCGCTAAATAATTTTTTATAAGAAAATAGCAAGATTTTGATAGTTTGTGCAATATCGGGCTTGAATTTTCGTTTCAGCGTGGTATTATGAAGAAAAAAGAGGAAGGACGATGGCAAATGAAAGCAATAAAGCAACTGTGCGCAGATAAGCTGCGCGTAAACGTGTATGCAACCCGTGCGGAGATGGGTGCTGCGGCCGGTAAAGCGGCGGCGGTGCGTATCCGCCAGCTGTTGGAGGAAAAGCAGGAGGTAAACATCATTTTTGCCGCCGCGCCTTCGCAAAACGAAACGCTGGATGCGCTGGTCGCTGCCGAAGGCATTGATTGGAGCCGCATCAATGCGTTCCACATGGATGAATACGTTGGTCTTTCGGCCGATGCGCCGCAGGGCTTCGGCAATTTCCTGACGCAGCATTTGTTTGGCCGCGTGCCTTTTGCCCGTGTGTTCCGTTTGGATCCCTCGGCAAAAGATCCGCAGGCGGAATGCGCTCGTTACGCGGCGCTGCTCAAAGAGTATCCCGTAGACTTGGTGTGCCTCGGTATTGGCGAAAACGGCCACTTGGCGTTTAACGATCCCGGCGAAGCCAAGTTTGACGATCCCGAAGTGGTGAAGGTGGTAAAGCTTGATGAGGTGTGCCGCCAACAGCAGGTGAACGACGGCTGCTTTGCTTCAATCGACGAAGTGCCCACGCACGCTCTCACGCTCACCATTCCCACGCTGATGAACGCCGGCCATCTGGTGTGCACCGTGCCTGCTCCCACCAAGTGCGAAGCGGTAACGCTCACGGTGAACGGGCCGGTGACGGATATGGTTCCTGCTACGGCAATGCGTTCGCACGGTGATGCCGTGATGTTCTGCGATGCCGATAGCGGTGCCAAACTGTAAGAGGTGATAGTATGACGATTATTCGTAACGGCCGCGTTGTTTACGGAGGCGAAATCCGCGAAATGGATATCGCGTTTGAAGACGGCAAAATCACGGCAGTTCCTGCCGATGTGAGCGGTGCCGAAATCATCGATGCCGCAGGCAAATACGTTTCTGCCGGTTTTGTGGATATTCACTCGCACGGCGGCGGCGATGCCGACTTTTTGGATAACACGGATGAAGCGTTCTTTATTGCGGCGAAGTTGCACGCACAGCATGGTACCACCACGATGCTGCCCACGTCGACTTCGGGTACCCCCGAGGAAACCGTGAACATCTTGGCGGTGATGGATCGTGTGGCAGAAGCCGAGCACGACGGTGCGGATATGCCGGGTATTCACTTTGAAGGCCCGTATTTCTCGCCTGCTCAGTGCGGTGCGCAAGACCCCGAAAAGGTGCGTACCCCCGATCCCGAAGAATATCAGCGCGTGCTTTCGCTTTCCAACCGCATTTTGCGTTGGAGTGCGGCGCCCGAACTTCCCGGTTCTGACGAGTTTGCCGCGGCGCTTCGCGAACACGGCGTGTTGCCCGCCATTGGCCACAGTAACGCCGAATATGACGAAGTTATCCACGCGATGGAACAAGGCTTTACGCACATCACGCACTTGTATTCGTGCTGCAGCACGGTGCATCGCCGCAATGCGTATCGCTACGTGGGTATTGTGGAAGCCGCCTATTTGCTGGATGGCTTGACGGTAGAAATCATTGCCGACGGCGTGCATCTGCCGCCTCCGTTGCTCCAGCAGGTGTACCGTTTTATCGGGCCCGACCGTACGGCGCTGGTAACCGACTCGATGCGCGGTGCCGGTATGCCTGACGGCGAATCCATCATCGGCAGCCGTGAACTGGGTTTGAAAGTGATTATCGAAGACGGCGTTGCCAAACTGCCCGACCGCTCGGCCTTTGCCGGTAGTGTTGCGACGATGGACCGTTTGGTGAAGAATATGGTTCAAATGGCGAACGCCACGCTGACCGACGCGGTGAAAATGGCCACCGAAACACCCGCGCGCATTGTGGGTCTTACCGACCGCGGTACGCTGGACGAAGGCAAACGTGCCGATATCGTATTCTTTGACGATGCGTTCCACGTAAGCCGCACTATTGTGGGCGGTCGTACGGTGTTTTGTGAGGAGTAAAGGACTATGAACATTGCATTTGCCGGATTTCGGCACGATCATATTTACAGCCTTTATAACGAAGTGAAATCGCTCCCCGAACTGACGGTGATTGGTGCGTGGGAAGAACAGCCTGAATTTGCCGAAGAAGCAAAGAAAACCGTTAGCGAACCGTTTTACGAAAGTTACGAAGCCCTGCTTGCCGACCCGTCGGTGGATATTGTGGCGATTGGTGACTATTACGGCATTCGCGGCAAGCGCGTGTTGCAAGCACTTCGCGCAGGCAAAGCCGTTGTTACGGATAAACCGCTGTGTACCTCGCTTGAGGAATTGGCGGAAATTGAAAAAATCAGTTTAGAGAAATCGGTTCCCGTGGGTATCCAATTGGAACTGCGCAACGATCCCATTTTGCAAGTGGCGGAAGATATTATCCGCGGCGGCGAGCTGGGCGAAGTGCGTTCGGTAACATTCACGGCGCAACATCCGCTGAATTATGGTGTGCGCCCGTCGTGGTACTTTGAAGAAGGCAAACACGGCGGCACGTTTAACGATATTTCCATTCACGCTATGGATGCGCTCACGTGGATTACGGGCAGTGCGTACGAAAAAACGTTGTTTGCTCGCCAGTGGAATGATTACGCCACCGAAGAAAAAGACTTTGCGGATTCCGCACAGTTTAACGGTTTGCTGGAAAACGGCGCTGCCGTGATGGCAGACTTATCCTATTCCGGCCCCACGGCAGCATTTAAACTGCCAAGCTATTGGCGCTTTACTTTCTGGTGTACCAAAGGGTATCTCGAATGTAAAACGGGTGCCAGCACGCTCGTGATGGCGGCGGCAGGTGAAGCCGAGCCTCGCGTGGTGGAAGCCAAAGAGCCTGTAAAACGGGCACTCGAAGCGTTCTTGTGCGAAGTGCGCGAGGGTAAGCCTTCGGAAAACACGGCAAGCTGTATTGCGGCGTCGCGCGCGGCGCTTAAGTTGCAACGCTTTGCGGATGAACAACGGTAAGTTCGGCGATTGCCGATTTATAAGAAATGAGGGATTTTTTATGCAAAAAAAACGTGTAGCAATTATTGGTTTTGGCCGTAGCGGCGGCGACATTCACGGTGCATTCTTTGCCAGCGAACGCAACGACTGGTTTGATGTCGTTGCCGTTGTTGACGAGCTGGAGGTGCGCCGCAATCGTGCCAAGGAAAAGTTTGGCTGCGATGTATATGCCGATTATCACGAGATTTTAGACCGCAAGGATATCGATTTGGTGGTAAACGCCACGTATTCGCACCACCATTTCCCCGTGGCGCTGGATCTGTTGAACCACGGCTTTAACATTGTTACCGAAAAACCTTTCTCGGTTCATGCTGAGCAGTGCGACCAATTGATCGAAGCCGCCAAGAAGAGCGGTGCTTCGCTGTGCGTATTCCAACAATCGCACTTCGCCCCGTATTATCAAGAAATCCGCCGCATTCTCAACAGCGGCGTTCTCGGCCGTGTTGCTCAAATTAAGATTCAGTTCTCCGGCTGGAGCCGTCGTTGGGACTGGCAGTGCTCCACCGCGTACGGCGGCGGTTGCTTGCGTAACACCGGCCCTCACCCGATGGAACAAGCCATCAACTTCTTTGATGACGATACGCCGCCCACGGTGGTTGCGTATATGGATAAGCTGAACAGCTGGGGCGATGCCGAAGACTTCGCCAAAATTATCCTCACCGCGCCCGGCAAGCCGATCGTGGAAGTGGAAATCAGCAGTTGTAATGCGTATGCTGAGGACAATTACGTCATTCAGGGCGAATTTGGTTCGTTGAAGGCTTCGCATCAGAGTATCGATTGCAAATATCTCGATCCGCTCACGCTGCCCAAGCACGAGCTGATTATGGAATCGCTGCAGGGCGAAGGCGGCAAGCCTGCCTATTGCGGCGAAAAGAAAGAATGGAACGAGATTCATATGACGATGGAAGGCGATGCGTTCGGCGCCGCCGTGATGGGCTATTACAGCAACGTGTACGACCATCTCACGCAGGGCACGCCGCTGGTGATCCGTCCCGAAAAGATTCGTCAGGTGATCGCCATTATGGACGAAGCACACCGCCAGAATCCGAAGTACGGCGACTAACAGTAAGGAGGAACCACTATGTTTCGCATTGGTTTGCTGGGCAGTGAAAACTCCCATGCCGATATTTTTTCCAAGCTGTATAACGGCTACCAAGAAGACGTGATCGGCGAATTCGACGATATTCAGGTTGTTGCCACATACAGCAAATATCCCGGTGTTGACGAAAAGCTGAAAAAGAAATACGGCATTGATTTTATTGCCAAAGCCCCCGAAGAGATGCTCGGTAAAGTGGATGCCGTGATCGTGACGGCACGCGATGGTGCCGACCATGCCAAGTTTGCTCGCCCGTTTATTGAAGCGGGTATTCCCGCGTTTATCGACAAGCCCTTTGCTGTGAACGAGGACGAAGCCATTGAACTGGCTCGTTTGGCGCGCGATAAGGGTGTGCCGCTGTGCGGCGGCTCGGCGCTGAAGCTGTGCCCCGAAACGCGTGCGGCTATCAACTTTATGAAAGATAACCGCGAAAAGGTGCTGGGCGGCTTCGTGAAAGCCCCCGTGAGCATGGAAAACGAATACGGCGGATTCTTCTTCTATTCGTCGCACTTGGCCGAAATGGTGATGCCCGTGTTTGGTTATTATCCGAACTGGGTATCCGCTTCTAAAAATAAGCACGGCGTTTCGGTGATCGTGAATTACGATGAATACGACGTTGTGTGCTTGTACACCGACGGCCGCTGGGATTACGAGATCAACATTTCCACCGCCGAAGAGCTGGATAAGGAAAAACGCGATAATCCGCAGTTCCGTCAGTTGGTGTCGCTGGATATGTCTTTCTATGAGGAAGCTCGCGAAGTGGCACGTATGCTGCGTACCGGCAATATGGATCACACCTACGAAGAACTGTTGCAGCCCGTGATGTTCTTGAATGCGGTTGCCCGTGCCATGGAAAGCGGCAAGCGCGAAGAATTGCGCACTTTCGAACTGTAAGGAGTGAGCCCCTTGAAAAAATTGCAATACCGTGCGGCGCAGATCGACTTGGCTCGTCAAATCGAGCACGTCGACCAAGTGCTGAAATATTTTGACATTGCTGCCGAAGCGGGTATGAATATGATCATTATGTATCTGGAAGATCGTATTCGCACCAAAACGTATCCCTATCCGCCCGAGGGCGAAGCGTATTCCGAAGATGAGATTCGCCAAATGGTGGCCTATGCCGACAAGCTGGGCTTGGAGCTGGTTCCCGTGGTATCGCCCATCGGCCACACCGAGCGTTTCCTGCGCTTTAAGGAGCTGCAGCACATGGCTGAGCTTCGCGGCAACATCGCAGGGCGCTTCACCAAGGCGGGCGAGGTGAAGCAGTATGGCGAAATGTGTCCGAATCTGCCCGAAACCAAGGCGTTTATGGACGCCTATCTGGCCGAGGTGGCGGCGCTGTTCCCGTCTAAATATTTCCATATTGGGTTCGACGAGATCTTCAATATGGGCTTCTGCGAGCTGTGCAAGCCCGTGGTGGAAAAGGACGGTCTGCCCGTGTTGTTCCGCGACACGCTGCTGTATTATTACAACACCTTGAAAAAGCTGGGCAAGACGGTGATGATCTGGGACGATATGCTGGAGCATTGCGACAGCATCATCGACGATCTGCCGCGTGACATCGTGATGTGTGCGTGGTTCTACCGCTTCTATCAGCGTTTCCCCGAAGCGCGCTTCACCACCAGCCGCCGTTACGATATGTTTAAGAAATTTGATCGTTTGGGCTTCCCGTATTTTGCGTGCAGCAACATTCAGATCAAATCCATCGATACGGTTACCGATTACGCCGACAAGTACGAGCCGCTGGGTATGATGATGACCAACTGGGAGTTGGCCACGCAGCCCAACGATGTGGCGGAATTGTCGCTGCGGTATGCGGGACTTTTGTGGAACAAAAACCGCCGCCCCGGCTTTGAAACCTTAACCGAAGCGGCAATGCAGATCGCATCCTCGCCCGAAATTGCCAAGGCGACCGCAACGGCCGCCACGTACAGCTGGATCAACCGCTATTGCTTGGCGCTGCCGAACCAGAGTGCAATGGAGCTTAACCGTTATGAGATCCTGAAAGCGGAAAGCACTGCTGCCATGCTGGAGGACGTGATGAAGAACGTCACCGAAACCGACGGCAATTGCGTGCAGTGCTACTATGCCAGCGTGCTGCTGCAGCGGTATGCCTATTTGCTGCGTACCATTTCCTACGACCTGCTGCAGTACCGTACGGGTGAGATCGCGCTGGATATGAACGAGGTGAATGCTCGTTTGGCCGAAGCACGTAAGCGCTTGAACGTGATCTTGGAGCTGAACGATAAGCTGTGGAACGACGTGCGTCTTGGTATCGGTTCGGTGCGGTACGACAATTTCTTAAAGGGTTGCCGTGCTTCGCTCGAAAAGGCAGAGGAGATTGCTAAAACGGCGGCTCCCAACCAGATCGGCCGTTTGGATATTCACTTTAGTCTGCCCGAATACACCGCTGCGTGCAAGACCAAGATCACGCTGCTGTATGAAGACGGCACCACCTACGAGGTGGGACACGGTACCTACAAGGCTGACCGTAACGTGTATTTCGACCGCGTCTTCCCCATTCCTGCCGACAAAGTACCGTGCGGTTTGAATTTGGAAGTGAGCGGCGTGGGTGCCTCGGGCTTCTGCTATGCCGACGTAACGATCCCCGGCGTGGGACGCTTGATTCCTTCGGCGGTAACACGCTCCTACGGTTGGGTGGAAAATCCCGAGTATATGCTCATCGATGATTTCACCTCCACCGTTTGCGGCAATCCCGAAATGCTGCGTATGAACCTGATTGCCGAGCTGGCACACATTCCTCACGGGTTCACACTGGCACTTGCCAAGGAATAAAAAATAAAAGCAAAAAGGAAGTACATTTTCGTGCTTCCTTTTTTGTTTTTCTATAGGCGCTTTTTTAAAAGTCAAAAAATTGTCAAAAATTGTTGCATTTATTTTTAAAAGGGGGTATACTGAATATGCCAAACTAATTAAATATGCAAAGTGGTATTTTATTTTTAGGAGTATTATACCTTTGTGCCCGTTTGCCAAACTCGGTGAATTTGATAAAAATGCAAATTCCATTATGAGTTTGGTGAATACCATTTTGCATAATTAGTTTGGCGACTATCGGAGTTTGCGTTTTTTGTGCGACTGCTTCGGTGGTCGCACTTTTTTTGCTTTAGGAGGAGGTTAAATGGCACCGATTGCCGAGATTATTAAATATGAAGGTGATAACAGCGCCTTTGTATGGAAACATCCGTGCGAGGATTTTAACACGACCACCCAATTGATCGTGCACGAAAGTCAAGAAGCAATATTCTTTATGGACGGGCGAGCTCTTGATTTGTTCGGTCCCGGACGTCACACACTTGAAACTCAAAACATCCCGCTACTTAAGAAATTCATCAATATCCCTACCGGTGGTGAAACACCGTTCCATTGCGAGGTTTATTTTATCAACAAAACCGAGCAGATGGCGATCAAATGGGGTACCGACAGCAAGGTTCAGTATGTTGAACCTACATATAAGTTTCCGTTATCTATCGGCGCATCCGGTGAAATGGCACTCAGCGTGGAGGATTCCCGGAAACTGCTTGTAAAGCTTGTGGGCACCGAGCGCGTTCTTGATAGGAATCAGCTCACCACGTTTTTCCGTGCGTTTCTTATGACAAGGGTTAAAACCTATATCGCACAGGAAATGAAAGCAAGTGCTATCAATATCTTTGAGATCGACGAAAGCCTTGAAGTTTTCTCTAAAGCTATTCAGTCACGCTTGCTTGGTGATTTTGAAGAATACGGTGTAACGCTAAATCGCTTTTTTGTAACCACCATCGTCAAACCCGATGGCGATCCTCAGTACGAAAAATTCAAGGAACTGCACTTCCGTCAGTATGCGGATATTGCGGAGGCGAAGCTAAAACAGCAAACCGACGTTATCCACGCTCAAACCGAAGCACAAAAGACGATTATTGAATCGCAAGCGTTAGCTCAAAAACGCGCTACCGAAGGATATACCTATCAACAAGAACGTGGCTTTGACGTTGCTGAACACGCTGCTCAAAATGAGGGCGTTGGTGAATTTACCAATATGGGTATTGGTCTTGGTGTTATGTCTGGTATTGGCGGCACTGTTGGCGGTATGGTCGGCGGTGCTGTAAACGATGCTTTTGCAGGCATTGTTAATGGACCGCAAAATGCCGGAAATGCATTCTGTGATAACTGCGGTGCAAAATTAACGCCCGATGCTGCTTTTTGTGATGAGTGCGGCACTCCCCAAGGCTCACCGGATACTTGTGTGAACTGCGGATTCAAGTTTATTAAACCCGGTAAATTCTGCCCGAAATGCGGCAGTAAAAGGGAGGGTTGATAAATGAAGAAAAATAAGGGTATGGCTTATGCCGTATTAGCAATTGCGTTTGTGCTTTTCAACGTAATTGCCTTTGCAGTTCCAACGGCTAAAACGGCAACGTTTTGGGTTGCTTATGCGTTTTCTGTTGTTGCTTTTGCGTCACAAATTGCTATTTGGAAATTCGCGTTCAAAGGCGCCGATACTCTAAAGAGTAAATTCCTCGGTATTCCGTTAATCGCTGTTGGAATTTCGTATTTAATCGTTCAAGTCATTGCTTTTGCAGGGTTTATGGCGCTACCTTTAACGGCAAGTTGGATTGCTCTTGTGGTATGCGCATTGATACTTGGCATTTCGGCAATTTGCTTGATTGGAACGGAAACCGGCAGAGAAGAAATCAACCGTGTAGAAGAAAAGGTAGAAAAGAAAGTTTTTTATATTCAATCACTGCAAGTTGATATCGAAATGTTGGCAAGCGCTGAAAGGGATGCCGATACCAAAGAGGGCCTTACAAAGCTTGCCGAGAAGATCCGTTTTAGCGATCCGATGAGCAACGAAGCTCTTGCAGACCTTGAAGCAGAAATCTCTGCTAAAATCAAAGAACTCAAAACCGCAGAAAATAAAGCGGAAATTATTACTGTCCTTGATTCGCTCATTACCGAGCGGAATAAAAAAGCAAAATTATTAAAATAAATTTGGAGGGGTCAAAATGAAACAATTAACTTGTGAAATGTGCGGAGGCACCGATCTTGTTAAACAAGACGGTGTGTTTGTCTGCCAAAATTGTGGTATGAAATATTCACTTGAAGAAGCAAAGAAAATGATGATTGAAGGTACGGTAGACGTGCAGGGTACCGTAAAAGTGGATAATTCTGCTTTCGTGGAGAGATATTTGCAAAACGCGCGCCGTGCAAAACAGAAGGAAGATTGGTCCGAAACAGAGAAATATTATAACATGGTCGAGCAAAACGAGCCTACTAATATTGAGGCGATTTTTTACAGTACGTTTGCACGTGTTAAATCGGCCTTAGTAGAAGCGGAAACCAGCGATAAGAGACAAGCTGTTTTTAACGTTTTGGTAAAAAGTGTCTCCATAATTGATGACAACTATGATAATACAAACGAAGAACACCACAAATTGTTGTTCGAAATAATGGATGATATTGAAGGATTAAAAGAAGGCAACATTGTTGCGACTACACATTTGCAGGATTATGTAACCAAAGACGGGTACGGTAATATCGTCGATCGCAGCCAGATTCTCGAGGAGGAGTCTTTGGAGGTCACCTACGATATGATAGACGAAGTTGCCACTGCTTATTGTGAATCATTAGCTAATATAATTGTTGTGCAGTGTAAAGATTTAACAAAAGAAGAAATTCTTGAAAAGGCTTTTGAAACATTGCAAAATGGTTATTCACCCTTTGCTTTGGGCTATTTTGATGAATATACAAAGAAGAACCCCAAATCACCTGTTGGTTATGCAGGTGAAGCTTTGGCAATCTGTGAAGTATATGAAGACGAGGGTGACGCTTTGGAGCAATTAAGAAAAGCAACACAGTACACAGCATTGGATGCTAATGAAAAAGACGCTCTAACTTATATCATCAATTATAAATATGGTGAAAGCAACACCACGTTATTGATGGTAGCTGCCGCAAATTATGACTATGAGGTGACAAAATATCTGGTAGAAGTTGGTGCTGATATTGATGCAAAATCAAATTATAATGTCACCGCTTTATGGTACATATGTAGAGCCAACCCTGGTGAGACTAATGTTGGAGCAGCAAGGAAAATTGCAAAACTGCTGTTAGATAACGGAGCGAAGATTGATGTTAAAAACACGGGTGGAATTGATTTATACAACAAAGACACAGATTATGAAATTGCACAAATGATAAAATCTAAATTCCCCAGTGCCGAAGAAGGCGCTGCACCTGCTAAAAGCGGCGGATGTTATGTAGCTACTGCTGTTTATGGTTCTTATGATTGCCCCGAGGTTTGGACTCTGCGCCGTTTCCGTGACTACACTCTTGGTGAAACATGGTATGGTAGAGCCTTTGTTAAAACGTACTATGCGATTAGTCCCACTCTTGTAAAATGGTTTGGTTATACCGAATGGTTCAAAAAGATGTGGCGCGGCACGCTCGACCGTATGGTTGGAAAGCTTCAAGCAAACGGTTTTGAATCCACTCCGTACGAAGACAAACAATGGTAACAAGCATAATGAGGGGCGGATTTGATTACCCTTAAAAAGTCTTCGATTGATGGGGTTATACAAACTATATAAAAACGCACAAGGGAGTTGGCGCTTGGCCAACTCCCTTGTGTGTTTTTCTGCTTTTTATTCTTCTTCGGCTTCCTCGGGTTCGTCGTCGCCGACCGATAATAGGAAGGCGGCGTCGGTCATATCAAGCTCTTCCACCTTGTTGAGCTTGCCTTTGATTTTTCGATTGCGGTCTTGGGCGTTATCGAGTGCTTTGCCTGCTTCGTCAATTTTGCGGCGAGCCTTGTTCAGCAAGTCTTCAAATTTGATATATTGTGCTTTCACGGCGCCTAGCACCTTCCACACCTCGGAGGCGCGTTTGTCGATCGCCAGCGTGCGGAAGCCCATACTCAGCGTGTTCAGAAACGCCGTGATGGTGGTGGGGCCGCACACCATAATGTGGTAGTGCGTTTGCAGCTCCTCCAGCAGTCCCGGGATACGCAGCGCTTCGGCGTATAGCCCCTCGGTAGGGAGGAAAAGAATGGCAAAATCCGTGGTTTTCGGCACGTTAATGTACAGCGAGGAAATGGTGCGTGCTTCGGTTTTCAGCAGCTGCGCCAAAGACTTGGTGGCGGCTTCCACACCGTCCTTGTCGGCATTTTCTGCCGCTGTGCAAAGACGGGCGTAATCCTCTTGCGGAAACTTGGAATCGATGGGCAACCACACGTAGGTGCCGTCGTGCTCGCGGGAAGGGATTTTCACGGCGTATTCCACGTGCTGGCTGTTGTTGCGTACCGATACGTTGCGCTCGTATTGATCGGGCGTGAGCGTTTGCTCCAAAATATTGCCCAGCTGCACCTCGGCCCACGAGCCGCGGATCTTCACGTTGGAAAGCACGCGCTGCAGGTCGTTTACGCCGCCGGCAAGCTTTTTCATTTCACCGAGAGAAACGTACACCTGCTGCAGCTGCTCACTCACCGATTTAAAGCTCTCGTTAAGGCGCTGCGACAAGGTGCTTTGCAGCTTTTCGTCTACCGTTTGGCGCATTTGGTCGAGTTTCTTTTCGTTGCTTTCCTGCAGCCGCTGTACGGCGGCAGTGAGCGTTTGGTTGAGTTTTTCTTGATTTTCGCCGGCAGCACGCACGGTTTCCTTTTGCCCCTCGGCCAACGTGCGGTCCATCTCTTTAATGGTATCGGCGATTTCCTTTCGCAGTTCGCGCAATTCTTCGCGCAGGCGGCGTTCGGTTGCCGACAGTTCGGCGGTGGAGGGGCGGCGCACCAGCAAAACAATGAGTAATAGTAAATTCACGGCCGCGATGGCGGCAACGATATACCATTCCATAGCTTACTCCTGCGGTTCTTCGGTTTCTTCGGGCTGCTCGGCGGGTCTGCCGCCCTTGCCGTCGCGAATGAGCTTTACATCGTTACGGTGCATTGCCACGGGCGGCGAATCGGGCGCTTTTTCCAAGCGCACCTTTAAGGCACCCGTGAGCAGGTTGACCTCTACCACGGTGCCGCGGCCTTCGGGCGTGTTAACGACAGCACCTTGACGGGGCGTAATTTTAAGAAGCGAGGAGTAGGCCTCCTGCTCGTATTTAAGGCAGCACATCAGGCGGCCGCAGGTACCCCAGATTTTGGTGGGGTTGAGCGACAAGCCTTGTTCCTTTGCCATTTTAATAGACACGGGATGAAAATCCGTGAGGAACTGCGAGCAGCACAGCGGACGGCCGCAAATACCAAGCCCGCCCAGCATTTTCGCCTCATCACGCACGCCTACCTGACGCAGCTCGATACGGGTGTGGAAAATGCCTGCCAAGTCCTTCACCAGACTGCGGAAATCCACGCGGCCTTCGGCAGAAAAATAAAACAAGATCTTTGAACCGTCAAATGCGCATTCGGCGCTGATAAGCTTCATTTCCAGCTCGTGAGCCTCAATGCGCTTGGCGCAAATCTCCAACGCCTCCGCTTCACGGGCGGCGTTTTCCTCCGCGCGCTTTACGTCTTCGGGCGTGGCGGCGCGCACCACGGGGCGCAGCGGCTGAACGATCTCTTCGTCTGCCATATCGCGGTTGGCCATTGCCACCTCGCCGCATTCAATACCGCGTGTCGTTTCTACAATGACGTGCTGCCCCTTTTCGAGCGTGTGGCCTGCCGCGTCAAAGTAATACACTTTTCCCATATTTTTAAAGCGAACACCGATAATATTCGTCATCGTTCTATCCAACCTTTCTATTTGCCTGCCGCTTTGCGCAAGCGTGAGCACAAAAGCGTGAGGAACAGCGTGTGATTTATATTGCGTAATCGCGCTGCGTGCAGATCGTTAATGGCATCGAGCAGCGCTAACAGCTGTTGACGGGTTAGGCTGCCTGCCAGCAGCGAAGCCGTTTCGGGTGATGTGCTGATGAGTGGCGAGCATTCGTACCGACAAAACAGCGCGTCACGCACGATAAGCTGCAGGCCGCTCAGCACGGCGGGAATGGCCTCTTTGTTTTTCTCCAACGGTGCCGTGGCCTTAAGCAAAGCCAGCTCTGTGGGAGCAACGAGCCCCTTGGCAAGCGGAGGCAATAAATCCAGTATTTCTTGAAACGAACCGTCCTGCAGGCTGCGCAGTGCCTGCCCCACGATACCGCCCCACAATGTGGCGGCACGCTTTCGTTCTTCCAAGGGTGCTTCGGGCAACAGATCGCCAAGAGCCGTGGTGGCATTGTTAACCGAAATGCCGCCAAGTGTGATACACGTAAGACGCGAACGCACGGTTTCGAGCACCTGTGAACGGTTTTCGCACGTCAAGATCAGCCGCACGTGAGTAGGCGGTTCTTCCAACAGCTTTAACAGAGCGTTTTGCGCTTGGTCGGTCATCGACTGCACATCACAAAGGATAAACACCTTCACGGGTGCTTCGTTTGGCAACACGTAGGCGTCTTCGCGCAGAGTGCGCACTACGTCAATATGAAAAGAGCGCGCTTCGCCGCTGCCGCCCAGTACGGTAATATCGGGATGGGTGCCGTTAAAGGCTTTGCGGCACGCAGGGCATTCGCCGCACGGCTTTTCCTCGGTGTCGCCGCGGCAAACCATCGAGGCAGCGATAATGCCCGCAAACGAGCGCTTGCCGCAGCCCGTGGGGCCTTCGATCAGCAGAGCGTGCGGCAACGAATTTGTTTTAACCCGCGAAGCGATCTCGGCTCGGGCGGCGAGGTTTTCGTAAAAATGACGCCCATCGGGCAACGTCCAATTCATAGCGCACCTCCTTGCAAAATACTCCAAAAATAAGTATACCGCATTTTATGTCTATACGCAAGAATTTTCTTGACAATCCGCAAGGAAAGCCGTACCATTTAATTGTAATTTGAGTATTTAGGGGGGTGAGCTTATGAAAATACCCGTTATGCGTATTGCAGGAATGCTTCTGTGCATTCTCGTGCTGTCGCTTGCTCTCACGGCGTTGTGCGGCGTGCAAGTGCCGCTAAAAAAAGATAACACCGTGCAGGTGGTGGCAGCCTCCTTCCCGATGTACACGGCGACACTGCAGGTGGCCGAGGGCAGTGGCGGTGTCACGGTTCATAATCTCACCAAACCCACGGCCGGCTGCCTGCACGATTATCAGCTTTCTCCTGCGGAGCGGCTGTTGCTCGACGAGGCCGACGTCGTTATTTTAAGCGGTGCCGAACCGTTTATGGAGCCGCTGTATACCGAGTTGTCTGCCGAGCTGGTGAATACCACGGATCCGTTGTTCGCAGGCATTGAGGAATCGTATGAGGAGCTGCATCACGACCACGCGCATACGCATATGTGGCTGGATCCCGATGCCTATGAAACGCAGGTAGAGGAAATTATGAAGGCGCTGTGCGAGGCCGATGCGGCAAACGCAGCGTTGTATCGTCAAAACGCCGCAGCCTACATTGAAAAAGCACAAACCGCCGTTGCGGAATTTCGGCAAGCGGTGGCAGCGCTTTCGGTGAAGAAGGCGTTATTGTTCCACGAATCGATGGAAGAGCTTGCCGAGGTGGCCGAGCTGCAGGTGGTGGGGCTGTTGCCCATTGGTGAAGACAGCGGCTTTTCTGCGGCCGAGGTGGCCAAGGCAGCCGAAGCGGTACGCGGGCAAGAGGTGCTGTTTTTGTATGACGAACAATATCCGCAGCAAATGACACAGCTGCTCTCCTACACCTCGCGCGGCGCGGCAGTATCGCTGTGCAGCGCGGTGAAAGCCGTGCACGGCGTAGACGATGCCGATGTATGGCTGTGGAGTATGCGTGAAAACGCAAAACGGATAAAGGCGGCGATGGCGTGAGCGAATGTAAATTACACTGTTTAAAAATTCAAAACATCGGCGTTACCGTGGGCGGAAAAGAGCTGCTGAGCGGCGTGGATCTGCACGCCCATTGTGGGGAAATGACGGCGCTGATCGGACGCAACGGTGCTGGGAAAAGCACGCTGCTGAAAGCGATTTTGGGAGAAATTCCGCACAGCGGCACGGTGGAGTTTTCGGGGCATAACGGCACTCCCGTAAAGGGCGTCCGTCCTCGCATCGGCTACGTACCGCAAAGCCTTTCGGTCGATCGGCATTCGCCGGCCACAGTATGCGATATGCTGCTGGCACTCACCTCGCGGCATTCGGTGTTTTTGCCGCCGCGCCGCAAGGAGCGCGAAGCGTTGGCCGCTCATTTGGAACGCTTCCACGCTCGGCATTTGCTGGAAAGTCGGTTGGGCGGCTTGTCGGGCGGTGAGCTGCAACGGGTGCTGCTCGCGGCGGCCACGCTGCCCGTTCCCGATCTGTTAATTTTGGACG
>JAZQTE010000005.1:0-2921 GCA_045630505.1 Acutalibacteraceae bacterium
CATTATGATCGCCATCTTCACGGGTAATGCAGGCGGCGCTTGGGATAACGGCAAGAAGTACATCGAATCGGGTGCCGTAGAAGGCGAAGCCAAGGGTTCCGATGCTCACAAGGCGGCTGTTGTCGGCGATACCGTCGGCGATCCGCTGAAGGATACCGTTGGCCCCTGCCTCGATATTTTCATCAAGATCATGTCCACCGTGGCGCTGGTAACGGTGTCGCTGTTTAAGGAATACAATCTGGCTGCTTGGATCGCCGGCTTGTTCTGATTAGACGCATAGAAATGACCGACAAGGAAACTTGTCGGTCATTTTTTATTCTGCTCGTTCTATTTCATAGCGCAGGCGCTTAATAATCTTTTTTTCCAAACGGGAAATATAGGACTGTGAGATGCCGAGTAAATCGGCCACCTCCTTTTGTGTATGCTCCTGTTCTCCGCAGATGCCGAAGCGGAGCTTCATAATGGTTTGCTCACGGGGCGGCAAGCGTGATACGCATGAAAGCAAAACATCGCGCTCTGCCTCTTGCTCCACGCCGCGGTGAACGATATCGGGATCGCTGCCAAGAATATCCGAAAGCAGCAGCTCGTTACCATCCCAATCCACGTTTAGCGGCTCGTCGATGGAAAGCTCGTGACGAAGCCCTGCATTTTTACGTAAAAACATCAGTATTTCATTTTCGATGCAGCGTGACGAATAGGTTGCTAATTTGATGTTTTTATCCGCCTTAAAGGTACTCACTGCTTTGATAAGCCCGATGGTACCGATGGAAATGAGGTCTTCGATCCCCACGCCGGAATTTTCAAATTTGCGAGCAATATACACCACCAACCGCAGATTATGCGTTATGAGAGCATCGCGTGCCTCGGTATCACCGACGGCCGTTCTTTTCAGCGCTTCGTTTTCCTCCTCTGCCGTGAGCGGTGGAGGTAATGTATCGGTGCCGTGAATATAATGCACGCTCTCCCGAAGCGGACTTAACAAGCGGTGCAGCCACCGCCGCAACCAACGTTTCATTGTGCCATCTCCTTTATGATTCGATAACGTCGCTGCCGATCAACGCCGTATATTCGCCTCGCACCAGCTCATCACAAAGCGCCACGTAAACACCCGTAACGTTCTTCCCCTTGCCGCCAAAGCGATGAAGCGTCACACGTGCAGGAACGAAGGCAGGCAACAAACCGCTGCCGTTTACCGTGCGATACGGTATCATTCGCAAGCGAGAAGACGCCATCACCGCCACCCCACCCTCGGCACGCTTCAGCGCCTCGCGCAGTGACGGCGAAACACACGGCAGCAGCATATCCCGTTGCACCAAAATCACGGGACTTCCCGAAAACGGCTCACGCAAATGGAGCCCCGTATCAAGCAGCGCGCGACAGCGGCAGGTGGCTTCGCCGTCATTGACTGTAACGGTATATTCGCACGCTTTCGGAATGCGTTTTTGAGTGAGATATCCGTATAAGCGCAAGGCTCCGTAGCTCACAACGGCAAACGACGCCAAGGCCAGCGGCGAGATCGGCCAATAAATAACGCCGTTTTTCATAACCGTTGCTTCGCCGCCGCCTATTCGCCACAGCAACACAACAAGCCCCGAAAGCAACGACGACACGCAAAGAAACGTGAAGCCTTGCCGACAAAAGGCACGAAGCCCGTTCCATCGAAACGCAATTTTTACAAGAAGCAGCGTAATCGAAACCGTTAACAAAAGCGAATAAAACAGCGGCACGCTCCAAAGCAAACGGCAAGAACAGACACCGCCCACAGCTGCTGCCGTCACGATGCGCAAGCGTTGCGTGGGTGTGCGTAAAAGGGCTGCAGTAGCCGACAGCAGCAAATAATCGATAAACCAATTCAGCACCATTAAAATATCCAAGTATACCACCGTCACACCGATCACCCGTTGTCAGTATATCAGCAACCGCACGCGCGTTATGCCGAAAGTTACCGAACGAAAAATTAAAATTCCGTAATTTTCCTCGGTACAACGGCATAGAGTATGGAATACTGAAATTCGGAGGGATTGTGTATGAAAAGAAAAACCATCATCTTACTGGCTGCCGCAGCGGCGGTGTTATTGCTTGTTATCGTGTTCGTCGGTTCTTATAACGGTCTTGTAAGCGCGCAAACGGACGCCGAAAGCAAGGCAGCCACCGTGGATACGATGCTCACGCGGCGCGCCGATTTGATACCCAATTTGGTGAATACGGTGAAGGGATACGCCGCACACGAAACGGAGCTGTTTACGGAAATCGCCAACGCAAGAGCGCGCCTTTCGGGCAGCTTAACGGTAGCCGATAAGAATGCCGCCAACGCGGCGCTCGATTCGGCCTTAAGCCGCTTGTTGGTTGTTGTGGAACGGTATCCCGACCTTAAGGCAAGCCAACAGTTCTTGGCGCTGCAAGACCAGCTTGAGGGCGCTGAAAACCGCATTTCTACCGCCCGTGTGGATTATAACGAGGCAGTGCGGCAATACAACCGCAAGCTGCGGAGGTTTCCTTCCAATCTCATCGGAAAGCTGTTTGGTTTTTCGGCAGCGGATATGTACAGCGCCCCTGCTGAGGATACCGAAACCCCGAACGTGAATTTTGATTAAGCGAATAGTCGCGGCCGCTTTCGTTTTGTGGGTATCGTTCTCTGTTACCGTGCTTGCCGCTCCCGCACCGACAAACCGCTTTTTTGTGAATGATTACGCAGACGTTCTCTCGCCGGCCACCGAGCAAGCGGTATATGACGGCGGCGCTGCTTTGTATAAAAAAACGGGAGCGCAGGTGGTGTTGGTAACGGAACGCTCCACGAACGGCGCAGCGCTTGAAGAATATACGCGTGAGCTTGCACGCCAATGGGGTATCGGCGACAGTGAAAAGGATACGGGCGTTTTATTGTATTTGGCTGTGGATGACCGTGCCGTGCGCATTGAGGT
>JAZQTE010000006.1:0-3405 GCA_045630505.1 Acutalibacteraceae bacterium
TATTGAAAACAGCACGGGGTATCTGCCGTTTTTATTGGGCGAAACCATGGCGTACTACAATATGCAGGAATGCGCACTGGATATGATGCTCCACCATTTGGAATGGACGGGTAACACCGAGCTTACCGAACGGTGGTTCGACAAATTCTGCGCCATGCTGGATTGGGAAGAACGCATTTTCGACTTTGACGGCGACGGCTTATACCAAAACTTTCTCAATACGTGGATCTCGGACGGTCACGCCTACAACGGGGCCGGCTGCGCACAAGCCAGCGCGTACAATTACCGTGCCAATACGGTGATGGCGAAGATCGCCAAGCGCCTCGGCCGTCCTGCCGATGTATTTGAGGCCCGTGCCCGTAAAATCAAGGCCGCCGTGCAGGAAAAGCTGTGGATCGCCGAACGCGGCGTGATTGCCGAATCACTGGATACGGTGGGGAATTGTCTTCTCCATCCGTCACCCGAGCTGTCAACCGCCTACTTGGCCATTGATTGCGAGTTGGTGGACGATCTGCAAGCGTACACTATTCTTAAATACACCGAAAATTACATTAAGAGCGTGGAAACTCCCGAACGCCACGGGCGGTTGTCGTATTGCTCCGACTGGCGCCCCAAGAAATATTCCACCTACGGCATTTTCCCTGCCGAAAACGCACACCTGGCACTGGCGTATTTCAAGCACGGCTTTAAAGAGGAAGGCAACGACCTGCTGCGCGGGTTGGTGGATTGCTATTTCACGGGGCGCAACCCCGGTATGGCGGCGCACGTGCAGTCCTCGCGAGGAACGGCCGACCTTGCCGATCTTGATTTTACCGACGTTTCCTCCACCTATCTGCGCCTGCTGGCAGAAGGTCTCTTCGGTATTCGTTTTAATGCATTTGATAACGTGGTAACCATCGCCCCGAGTTTCCCCGACGATTGGGAGCACGCTGCCCTTTCGCTGCGTGATATCTCCTTGCGATACGGGCGGCACGGCCACGAAGAAACCGTAGAGATCCACAGCGATACTGCGGCGTGCAAGCGCTTTAAACTGCCGATGCGCGGCTCCAACGTTGCCGCCGTGCTGTTAAACGGAGTTCCCGTTCCCTACACGGTAACACCCTCCGTAAACCGCTGCTTCATCACAGTGGAAACGTCCGAAACGGGGCGCTTGCTCCTTACGGTTATACACGGCGAGGGCACGCTGCCGAGCGTGGAATTCAGTCCGCTCACGTTAGGCGGAAACGAAACCGTCTTCCGCGTGAACAACGGCGATTTGCTGAAGGTGATCGACACCGCCGAGGCACTCGAAAACGTACAAATCGCAGGTGACGTCGTATATGCCAAGGCCAAGAACGTTATCGGTAAGCATACGCTGTTCTTGCTTGTGAAAAGCGATGAATACCAAGCTTATCTTCCTGCGGATTACGAAATCCTTGAGAAAAAAGCCACAAGAACGCACGCCGAGGCTGCCGCCTTTGAGCCACTGAATATCTCCGCATTCTTTAATTGCGGTGTAAACGAAATCCACAACCGCGAATTTATGGATCCCCGTCCCGAAGGGTATTCCATTGGTGCGTTTCCGAACGGCCGCTACGCGTGGGAATGGACACACCGAGGGCATAATCAAGTGTTTATCGACGACACAAGCCTGCGTCAAAGCGGCGGTACAGTGAAAACCAAATCGGGAATTTCCTTTGCCACGCCCAAGGACGGCGACAACGTTGCCTGCGTTTCGGTGTGGGAGAACTTCCCCCAAGCACTCACCGTCCCGCTTTCGGGCAAGGCACGCGAGCTTGCCGTGCTGTTTGTTTCCACCACCAACGCTATGCAAACTGCCGTGGAGAACGCTTGCATCACCGTAAACTACGGCGACGGCAGCAGCGAAACGGTGAGCCTTATCTATCCGCATAATATCGACGATTGGCTGCACCCTGCACTGCAAACGGAAAACGAAACGCTGTATTTTAACGACTATAATCACGCCACCGTACAGCGTATCCCCGTGGATCCCTCCCGCGAGCTTGCGAGCCTCACCGTTGCCGCCGTGGCAAACGAGGTGGTGCTCGGCGTGCTCGGTATCAGTATCTGCCGATAATAAAAAGCGTCCGTTTTCGGGCGCTTTTTTTGCAGTTTTGTGCATCGAAACGCCTTGCAACACCATAGGATTTATGGTATACTTATTAATATTAGCATTCACAGGAGTAACGTATGGCACACATTTTTTCCTCACTCAAAGAATCACTCACCTCGGTGCTTCCCATCGCGGTAATCGTGCTCATCCTTTCTGTCACCTGCGTTCCGCTGGCGGCAGGGGTTTTGGTGTTGTTTTTATTCGGCACGATCCTTCTCATTCTCGGAATGAGCTTTTTCACCGTTGGCTCAGGCATCTCAATGGAGCCGCTCGGTGACGGTATGGGTAAATCACTGAATAAAAGCAAGCGGTTCCTCATACCGCTTCTCATTTGCTTTGGTCTCGGGTTCCTCATCACCATCTCGGAGCCCGATCTGCAGGTGCTGGCCGAACAAGTCCCCACCATTCCGAACGCCCTGCTTATCAACTGCGTAGGTATCGGCGTGGGTATCTTCTTAAGCGTTACACTGATTCGCAATCGCAAAGAAATTCAGCTGCGCACTCTGCTTGTAATTTTTTACGCGATAATTATCGGTTTGTCGTTTTTCGCTCCCAACGAATTCATTGCCACGGCATTCGATTCGGGTGGTGTGACCACCGGCCCCATCACCGTTCCCTTCATTATGGCGCTCGGTGCAGGCCTTGCCGCAAGCAAAAAAGGCAAGCACGCGGGAGAACAAAGCTTCGGCTTGGTATCTCTTTGCAGCATCGGCCCTATCGTATCGGTGCTGCTGCTGAGCATTTTCGACGATCCGCATCCGCAAACCTCCACGTATGAGCTTCCCGAGGTATTCACCACCGTGGAAGCGTTTAAACAATTCCTCACAGCGCTGCCCGTGTACGCCACCGAGGTTGTCAAAGCGTTTGTGCCCATCGTGCTGCTGTTCGTGGTATTTCAGCTCATCACTAAGCGCTATCACATTCACACCATTTTAAAAATGTCGGTCGGCCTCGTGTATACGTATATCGGCTTAGTTTTGTTCCTCACGGGGGCTAACGTTGGGTTTATGCCTGCAGGCAGGCTTATCGGTGCCGCCGTTGCCGGCAGCCCGTTCAAAGCCCTTCTCATTCCGTTGGGTATGCTGATGGGCTACTTCGTCGTTTCCGCCGAGCCTGCGGTACACGTATTGACCAAGCAGGTTGAGGACGTGACGGCGGGTACGATCCCCGGCAAGGTGCTGAAAAATGCGCTTTCGATCGGTGTTGCCGTATCGGTGGGTATTGCGATGCTTCGCGTGCTGACGGGCGTTTCGATCCTTTGGATCGTAATTCCGGGTTATGCGATCGCTCTG
>JAZQTE010000007.1:0-2802 GCA_045630505.1 Acutalibacteraceae bacterium
CATCACCGGCCCCATTGCCACCTGCATTTTTAAACTGCAAATGAACGGCGCCGCCGTCAACTCCGGTATGGGTACGTGCGGTCTGTGCGGTCCCATCGGCGTATGGACGGGCTGGGTATCTCCCTCGGTAGAGGGTGTGGCTGCCATCACGCCCACCGCGTTTGATTGGATCGGCTTGGCGCTCATCTGCATCGTGCTTCCTGCCGTTCTCACGTGGCTCATCAGCCTGCCGCTGCGCAAGCTCGGCTGGATCAAAGAAAACGATTTAAAGCTTAATGCGTAATAACAAAAAGGGCAAGTGAAACCTTGCCCTTTTTATTTTTGTATAAAATTTCAAATCGGTCGCACACTATCCGCGGAGAGTGATGCGGTATGAAGATAACCAAACAGCAATATCAGCAGCTGGCGAAAAAGCACGCCCCGCGCTCGCCGCTGGTTAAGGACTGTATCAGTGCGTTTATTTACGGCGGCACCTTGTGTGCCTTGGGACAACTGGCGATTTTGTTTGCCGAACAGTGGGGCTTCGAAGCCAAGGACGCGCGCCTGCTCGGTTCGCTCGCACTGATTGCCCTCAGCGTGCTGCTCACGGGCTTCAACGTATATGATACTATCGCCAAGCGAGCAGGAGCCGGAACCTTGGTACCGATCACGGGCTTTGCAAATTCTATGGCGTCTCCTGCTATGGAATTCAAAAGCGAAGGCTTCGTGCTCGGCCTCGGTGCGAAAATGTTCTCCATCGCCGGCCCCGTCATCGTCTGCGGCACCGTGGCAAGCGTGATTTATGGGATTATTTATTGGATAATAAAAATACTGTAGGGGACGGCGCCCCGACGTCCCGAAAAAAAGGCTTGACCAATCGGTCAAGCCTTTTGCTATGATTGCTGCCCTCAATAGTATTAGTTGCTATAAATCCTAACGCTTGTTTCTACATCTTCAATTCTATCTTCAACACGTTTTAATTCTAAAAGGATTTCAACAAGCAATTCTTTTTCAGACATAGATAATAATCTGTTCCGCTCTTCTCTTATTTGCCGTTCTCTTTCTTCCTGTCGTTGACGTGCTTTCTCTTTCATTCTCTCAAACATAAATATTTCCGCCCTTATCTGTATTTTTCTATAATAGCAAATCGCATTTCTTCCGTTTTCTTGAACAAGTCGTATGTCCTGTATTCGTCGTAATGCAATCTTTCGGCAACTTTCTGAAATGCTCGCTCTCGCTCATAATCATTCTCGATATAGACAAAATCTAAGTAACACTGGTGACACCAATAATTCCTTATTTCCCGAATCTCATCTATTGTGGTGTACTCTTCTTCAGAAAAATCGGGTAAATTATCACTGTTGTCAAGTTCTTCAAGTTCTCTTGCTATTTTTCCCAAGTTCATTTTTTCAACAGACTTTAGATTGCTTCTAAAATTTCCTTTGTGCATCGCTGCGTATATGATTTTTAAATTGTTTTCTATACATTGAACCTGTTGGATTAATTCACTATGTATAAGTTTGAATCGGTTTCTATCCATACTGCCATTCCTTTTGCTTATATATGATGTTGCGAATTTTTGTTCATTGTTATGTTTTCATTATACCACACCGCCAATGTAATGTAAATATTTTTGCAACAAGGCTTGACCAATCGGTCAAGCCTTTTTGTCATTCAAAATATCCCAATGTGGTAAGTTTGGCGCGCTGAAACGCCTCCTCCAAAAACGTGCGCAAGGGTATTTCGCTGTACAGATCGTGCACGCAACGGTCGCCCTTGGGCCGAATCTTAAGCTCAAAATTCAAAAATTCCTGCGGTTTAGCCGCCTTTAGCCGATGCACGGTGTGCTCCCAATCAATCACACCGTCACGGGGAAGCAGATGCAGATCGTCGGTGAGCTGCAGACGGCCTGCTGCATCGGTGACGCCGAAATTGTCGTTGAGGTGCGTCATAAGCAAACGATTACCGTAAAGCTTCAGAAAATCCCAATCGGGCGCATAGCAACGCTCGTGCCCCGAATCCCAGCAAAAGCCTACCGCCTTACAAGCGGCGTATCGCTCCAAGAGCGCCGCCAAATATTCGGGCCCCTCCAAATTTTCAAAGGCTACCGCAATGCCCAGCGCTTCGGCGTGCGCCACCAGCTTGTCGAACTGCTCAAAGCACAGCGACTCCTTGCGAAACGTGTAGTCCACGCCGTTCCACGGATGCACTACGAGCAGCGGAATCTCCAGTGCGGCAGCGCACGTGGCGGCTTGCAGCAGCTCACCTAAAATCGGCGCCGCCTCTTCTTTGTCGCTGCTCCACAACGCAGGCATACCGCGCAGAGGGCCGTGGAGTGATTGCACCGTAAGCTGCCGCGAACGCGCGTAGCGGACAACGCTTTCCGTGTGCATCGAAAAGCCGGGGGATACTGCCGAAAAGCCCGTATCGGCCAGCAGATCGATCACTTGCGGCATCGGCAACGCATACGAACCCTGCAACGAAAACCCAAACCGTTCCATACTCACCCTCCTAATGTTTTCACTATATCACATAGCACCGCCGTTGTAAACGCTTTATCAAAAATGTTATTTTTCTATTGACTCTGCGTGTGTGTTTTCCTATAATGAAAGCATAAAAAAGGGGGGGCTAACTATGGAGTTTACGGGAAAGGTAGCCATTTCCACGGGCGCCGCTTCGGGAATGGGCTTGCTGTTCGCACAAAACTGGGCTTCGCTCGGCGGCTGTGTGGTGCTGTGCGACGTGAACGAAGCGGTACTGAACGAGAAGGTTGACGAGATCACACGACACGGCGGCAAGGCGCTGGCGGTTGTGTGCGATGTG
>JAZQTE010000008.1:0-5829 GCA_045630505.1 Acutalibacteraceae bacterium
ATGGGCCGCGTTAATATCGCGCACCATCTTAACGATCTCGGCATACCAACAAGAACCGGTGCTCTTTGGTCGCAAGACACAATAAAGACCATGCTTAACAACGAACACTACCTCGGAAAAGTGCGGTGGAACTGGAAAAAAACAATGACAATCGTTGAAGATGGTGAGGTTAAAAAAATACGCCCCAGGTCAAAAGTTGGCGAATACCTAATTTACGATGGCAAGCACGAAGCGATCATAAGCGAAGAATTGTTTGAAGCAGCCAGAGCAAAGCAAGGAAAAAACCACAAGGCGAAAGCAAAGACGAAAGTGCGCAATCCCCTTGCGGGTCTGTTGTTCTGCCAGTGCGGCAGAGCAATGTCGCTGAGAACATACACGGCGCACGACGCTGCGCCTCGCTTGCTGTGCGACAATCAAGTGTACTGCAAGACAACCTCTGCTCTGTATAGCGAAATCATTGATCGCGTAAAGGAAACGCTTGAAGAGTGCATTGCCGATTTTGAAGTGCGGATAAAAAACGATGATAAAACATCTTTGAAATTACACGAAAACCTGATTAAGCAGTTAAAAGCGAAACTGGAAGAGCTGAACCGCAAGGAATTGAATCAGTGGGAAAAATACTCCGAGGAAGAAATGCCGAAAGAAATTTTTGACAAACTTAACGAAAAGGTGTTAAGGGATAAAGACGAAGTTCAGCAAGCACTCTGCAAGGCCTACGAATCCATGCCAGAGCCAATCGACTACGAAGAACAGCTGAAACGATTCAAGGACGCGCTTAATGCACTTAACGATCCCGACGTTTCAGCCGAAAAGAAAAACAGGCTATTAAAGAATTGCATTCAGCGAATCGATTATAAGAGAGAAAAGGCCGTGCGGATCAAGAGCAAGCAAGAGCGTTACTATGATCCGGAATTAAAGCAAACCCGTTACAGATCGCCCCTCTCCACGGGCGGGAACTGGACGAAACCTCCGATTGAGCTTGATATCAAACTTAACGTAAACTTCCATTAAAACAAGAGGGATTGTTGCGTGCAATCATTTCCATCATTGGTGTGCTGGTTCATCCGAACACCGATGATGGAAATAGTCAAAACAGAGCTAAGACCGGCATTGTGCCGGTCTTTTTGCGTCTTAATTGTTCGATTTCAGCTTGTTGTAATAATTATGTAGAGATATGATCTCGTCTTTATGCTTTAGTTGCATTTTCAGCAAATCGTTTTCGGCCGTGAGTGCGGTTATCTTATCGCTTGCTATGGCAGATTCTGCAATAAGCAAATCGCGCTCCGCCTTGATAACCTCGATTTCTTCTTGCAGGGCTTTTAGATTCTTTCCGCCCACAACCGCGCTGCCCTCCGAAAAAATATCATCCAGCGAACCGTCAAGAACGCCGACAATTCTGCGTAGTGTGTCCACATAAGGGTTATCAGTATCCCCAGAAAAGATACGCGCGACCGTCCTTTCCGGCAAATTTGTCAGCTCCGCGATCTGTTTCGATGACATTCCCTTATCTTTTTTTAGCTCCTTTAGCTTGTCTAACCACATAACATTGTCCTCTCTTATGATAAAGTTGGGTATTGCTTTTTCTGCGCGAAAGATGTAAAATCTAACCAGCTCAAAACGGAAAGCAACACCATCGAATGGCAAAACTAAAATATTTTACCACACAATGAACGATTTGTCAAGGAGAAAGGAAAAAACCATGAAACCGCAAGAACTCGCCACCGTCAAAGAAATGATCGTTAAATTAATCGTACAATGCTCGGATTACAGTTTGCTCGATTTGATATACAGAATCCTCATTAAATCCATATAAATCCAAAGAGGTATCAAGCCGCAAAGCCTGATACCTCTTTTTGTTACCTATTCACTTGAAAAACGAACCCGCCAAAGCCATCCTTTTTCAGCCTTGCCAACATAGCATCGGCCAAACCTCGATTGGAGAACGCTCCAACTTGAACGCGGTGGTATTTGCCGGATTTCACAATCAGCGCAGGATAGCCAGCGGTAGTGAGTTTCTTTTTCAAAACCTCCGCCCCGGCGCGGAACAGATACGAACCAACCTGGACACGGTAAAGCACGGAAGAGCCAGCCGGAGCAGATGTTACCCCGCCAACCTTCGCTCTGACGGCCTCTCTGAACGCGCTCATGCTCTTCTCGTGCCGTTTGAACCAATGTTCGGGATCGCCGTGGTTTGAAGCGTAGCCGAGCTTGTGTGCTTCGTTGTGGCCGAAAATCTCGTCGGGCGAAATGTTGTACTGTTTGCAGAGCAAAGCACAATATTCCACCGCGCAATTCCACACCGCCTTGAAATATGTAGAATCGGTCAACCCGTCCTCACATATTTCAAATTGAATGTGAGAATTATTGTAACTGCCGTTCTTGCCAGAGCCGCAACCCCAACAGGCGATATTATACGGCAGGATGTTTGCCACACGGACAGCCTTGTTTTTGTCGTAGCCTATAAAGCTATGTACACAAACTTGTCTGCCGCCTGGGTGGTAGGTATTCCAATGGTTTCCGTATGCGTTCTTGCCGCACTCTTCCTCGCAATCAACATAGCGTTTCAGCGTGGGATTGTTTGCACCTGTTGAATGGACAACAATGCCCTTTGGTGTTAATTTCTTCCCGACTTTATAACAATGGTTTTCCGTTGCATAAGCCGTGATAATGTTCATTCGCCATCACCACCGGTTTTGTTGCTGATTTCTCTGGCAACGTCAACAGCGGCTTCGCCGAAGATATATGCGATCAGCGCATATGCCCCGGTACGGATGTACTCTGCCATTTCGGGAGGAATGCTTTCTCCAAAAACAGCGGTGAGTACGCAGAGGACAGCGGCCGCCACTGCCGCCCACATCTTGCGGCTTGTGAGTTTCTGAGCAATCTTTTCCATAAAATTATTCTCCCTTCTTTTGATCGGAATTTTTTATCCACGCCAAAAGCCCTGCCTCGGCCCCGCAGAATGCGTAAAATCCGCACGATACCGTGGGGGCGATTTCAAGCCCGACGAGGTACGACAAAATTAAATGTACCCAGGTATAAACAAACACTTGCAACAGGACGGCGACAACGGCGATTTTCTGAAATTTGATTTTCTTCTTTTTCGCTCTTGCCATTAGGAATCGATCTCCCATTTTGTTACTTCATCTTTGATTTCATCAATAAATGAATTTCCGTTCATTGCCTTATAAGCGGAATACAGCTTGATGAAATTTTCAAGTTCATACTGCCGAATGTGTTTGCTTTCTTTGTTGCGGTAATATGTATTAACCATATCGCTTCGCAGATTGCACCGGATTCCCTCAATGATGTTATGTGTCCATTTTGCTATTTTTCGGACGGCCACGACAACGCCCAGCAATACCGCTATTGCCGAAACGATTTCGGCCGCCAATAATATTTGATCTGCCATATATCATTCACCCCCCGCATATTTCTGGATAATCTTCGATGGCTCTTATCTGGTCAGCGTAGGCGCTCCAATTCGTTGATGCCTTGTATGCCTCGACCCCATCCGATCCGTCCGACAATGTTTTCGGCACATATACATATCCAGTACCTTTTGCAATCGGTGTGCCATTAAATGCATTTGTGTTTTGCAATTCGCACACATTAGACCTTCGGATAATTACCGTTTCAAGTTTGCCGCAATTGGTGAATGCGTATAGAAAAATTGTATTCAACAACGGAAAATCCAATTTGACAAGATTTGAGCAATAGTAGAACGCCTGACGCTTTACGGTAGTGACAACCGGCATATTAACTTCCGTCAGCAATACATCGTTATTAAACATATAGTCCCCCGCCGTTATCAGCGCAGGGAAATCCGCTTTCGTAAGATACCGGCATTGGTTAAATGCGTGCGTTCCCACCGTTTCGCATTTCGGTAAACTTACTTCTTTTAGCCGTGTACCGCTGAACCCGTTTTGCCCTATAGTCTCTACGTTTGGCAGATTAACGGCTTGCAGTCCCGTAAAATCGCTGAATGTGTAATCCCTAATCTCGGTAACGCGCTCGTTGCTGTATTCCGTTAGGGATTCTTTCGCCATTCCACCAACCAACATATTTTCAAGGTCAGCGTTACCACCCTCTGCCGTGATAATCATATCCCTATCACAATATTTCCCGGCTGTAGGCAGACGGACAGTAGAGCCGCCGGCAACGGTTATATTAAATTCGCTCATTCCGTAACCACCTCACCGTCATATACAGGGAGCGCGGCCAATACGGCCTGTACAAATGCGGCCTTTTCCGCTTCGGTGTAAAAGTCTTTTCCGACAACAGGGGTATAGCCATCTTTTCCGTTTTCGCCGGGTAAACCGTCCTTGCCGTCAAAGTAGTCAATGCCTTTTTGGGGAGTGTAGCCGTCTTTGCCGTCAGAACCGTCCTTGCCGTCTTTGCCGGGCAAACCATCAAAATAATCTACTCCCTTAACTGGCGTATAACCATCTTTGCCGTCCAGACCATCCCTACCGGGCAAGCCTTGCAAACCGCGTTCCCCAGGCAAACCATCCTTGCCGGGCAAACCCCTTTCGCCGTGCAGAGATTCAAGCCATTCCGTCACAGTTCCCTTGAATCCCTCATCACAGGCCAAATCATAGGCGGATTTTCCGTTGATAAGGTTCACCAAGAGTTGCAGTTCTTCAAACGATGTTACAAACGCCTGTCCGTTTTCATCAAACTGCACCTTAAAGTTTTTTTGCTCTTCCGAAAACTTAACTTTAATTTTCATCAAAGCACCTCGTTCGACAAGCAACGTTCACACGGCACTCGGTAAATGTCGCTTGCAAGCACTCCGCGTTCCGTTGATACAACTCTAATCTGGATTTCAGCGGGCAAATCGTTTTTAAACAAAAGCGTTTCTTCCTGTGCCAGCGTAACCGAAATAGATTTTCCTTTGCAAGCGCAATCTGCTTTTCGTTTCTGCAAAATCACCCGCCCGCCCTGCTGATAGGTGATTTCGATATCTTTCAGCAAATCGGCTTCAAAAGGCATTTCAAACGTATGCGTTGGTGTTGTACCTCGACGCATTAAATCCCCTCCATTCTATTATCATCCCGCTGGGTAGGTTTTTTCGTTTATTTAACCTCCACATACAGGCCAACAAGATCACTCAGTGCGTTATATACGGGGTTTACGGTATCTCTGGTGCAAAGATATACCACGTTGTTCTGCGTATAATATACGCCATTTAGCAGTGCCATGTTGCCCTCATACGGGATAGGATCATCCATCGTGCCAGCGTGGCTTTCGTCAATGCGGGTAAAGAGCGAATGCGCAACATCCGGCTCCCACCCATCCTGCGAAGTGTGTGCGGTGATAACTTTATACAGCTCCCCACCGTATCTCAGCTTAAACGGCATACCGTTATGCTCTGTTGGATATTCTTTCCCGGGTACCCATTCCGGGTAGAAATTGGCCATTTCCAGAGCTTCCCGATCCGGCAGCAGCTGGCAAGCCGCTTCCAGTTGTTTTCGTATTCTTATAGCGTCGCTTCGTTTCATTCGACCACCCCGTTCATAATAATATCAAGCGCTTCTTCCGCCGACGCTTCATCGGAATCGATGGGTTCTTCTTCTGGGGCGTTGGCCGCCCACTCTTCCCGCAATGCGATATACTCATCTTCCGTCATTTCCACAAAGAGAGGATTTCCTTTCGGGAATTTAGAGGCCGTAAACGAATGAAGGCTGGTGATTTCCCCGTCTTCGCCGAATTGTTTTGCATAATATGTTCTCGTCACAAAATCACCCCTTATTATCCAATAGCGCACCAATAGAAATCTCTGTTTTGACTTAATCTAAGATATGCGTAGCTGGTAGAAGAGCTACA
>JAZQTE010000009.1:0-5104 GCA_045630505.1 Acutalibacteraceae bacterium
CAACGCGGTGACTGGGGGAGCCCGACGAGCCATAGAGAATTGTACGCGTACCATTGTTTTGCACAAATCCATTATTCCCGCAATCTCCCTCAGTCTCGCCGCAAGCGGCTCGACAGCTCCCTCTCGGAGGGAGCCTACCTGCGGGCGCTCGGCAACGCTCCCCGTTTGCGGTGCCCGAAATTTGCTTCCCTCGCTTTCGCTCGGCAAATTTCGACCGCGGCACAGTGCTTATTGTTCGCTGCATCCGCCACCGGCGGCGCTCACAAACGCACACCATTTGGCTTTGTGAAAATTCCGTGGCACGAATCCGTGCGCAACAAAAAAGGACAGAGGCTTTGAGCCTCTGTCCTTTTCTTGCTGTATCGTTACACCGTCTTAAACGGCACGTTGTTTTCCTTCGCATACGCCTCGGCGGCGCTGCCCGTCGGCGCGTGGATAACCAATTTCGCACACCCGAAAAAGGCCATATCGTCGATATCCGTCACACTCGCGGGGATCACCACGCGATCCAGCGCCACGCACGCAAAAAACGAACACACGCCAATGCGGGTCACCCCGTTTGTCAAAATCACCTCGCGCAGCTTTTCACCACGTCCCACAAAGGCCGCTTCGCCAATCGCCGTCACGCCGTCGGGAATCGTGATACAGCGTTTTCTGCCCACGTACCCGTGCAACACACCGCGCACGATGATCAGCCCGTTCTTATCGGCCAGCTTCGCGCAATCGCCAAAGGCCGCTTCACCGATCTGCGCCACGGCATCCGCACCGGCAACCTCTTTTAATCGCTTGCAATCGTAAAACGCATACTCACCGATGCTCGTCACGCTCGGCGGCACGACCACCCGTTCCAAACGGCGATTTCCCTCGAACGCATAGTCACCGATCGCCGTGATCCCCTCGGGTATCACCACGCAGCGTTTTCGCCCCACGTACCCGTGCAGCACACCGCGTACGATAATAAACCCCTCGGCATCCGCCATGGCTTTACACCCAACGAAGGCCGCATCGCCAATCTCGGTCACACTGTCGGGCAAGACCACGGCCTGCAGCACGGGGCACTCGGCAAAGGCTTTCTCGCCAAGGCTCACCACCCCGTCCGCCAGCGTTACCAGCGACAGCCTCTCGCATTCCAAAAAGGCCTCGTTGCCGATGCTCGTCACACTCGAGGGAATCACCACGCTCTCGATTCCCGACCGCTTAAAAAACACCTCGTCGGCAATCGCCGTCACTCCGCTCGGAATCACCATGTGGGCCTCCTCGCCCAAATAATCCACCAGTACCCCGTCGTGGATGATAAAGTCCTCACTTGCCATAGCCGCTTCCCTCCTCGTTTTTTCCATTATACCACATCTTCCCAAAATCGCAATCCCACGTTTCACTCACGCTGCGCGCCCAGCATATCCAGCGCCTTGTTATGCTCACGCAGCAGATACTGCTTCGCCTTTTGCACACGCTCCACGATCTCACTCCACGGGCAGCCCTGCACGAAACGCAGCCCCAACACCCGTCGCTGCAGCGGCGTCAGCGCCGCCTTACTCAAGCGCGCCCAGTTTTTCAGCTGCTGCCTCGTCAGCTCACGGCGCAACGCTGCCCTCTCACGGTTGACCGCCTCTGCGATCGCGTATTCGCTCTCACCAAGCTCGCCCTCCTCCAGTACCGTAAGCAGATCGCGCCATTCACGCTCCACCGCCTCCAGCTCACGCCGCAGTGTTACCGCCGTCATCATTTCCTTCTTCACTTCTTCGCCTGCTCTGCTGATCATTCGTTATCTCCTTCGTCTTATTCACTCTGCACACACCGCTTCCACCGTTTTCCACCGAATGTTGAAAGTTTTCCACACGCGTCAGTGCGTTCGAATTAGGATTCGGATAGAAGATTCGGATAAGAATTGGATTCTTTTCGGATTGGATTGGAACAACATTTTGCTGCACGCTTGCAACAAATTGCTGCACGCCAAGTTTTCAACATTTGTCAACATTCTTTCCACACGGGTACGGGCGGTGGGAATTTTTCACGGCGATTGCGTACCTTTTGATGCTTGTCCCACGTGGTCAGCTGCAGGTATTCCTGCCCGTCCACCGTGTACCGTTCAATCAGCCCCACCACCTCCAGCATCGCCACCGCAGCCGCCACGTCCTCCGTGTCCAACTCCTCTAATAACGGGAATAAACGGGCTCGCAGCAGCGGCGGCCGCGCGTCAAATCGACCGTAATCGTCGCACTGCACGATCAGCCGATAAAACACCACCTCCTCAAACCACGTCAGCCTCTCAATGTTCGGGCTGGTGCATATAGACTCCTTCAATATGCGATTCGGCATTTTCTCCTCCTTTCTCTACTTTTAGTAGATATACGGCGCAAAAAAGAACCCTTGTCAGGTGACACAAGGGTGTGTGTTAGGTTACTCTCATTATACTCTACTTTTGGTAGAAAGTCAAGGAGAAATTTAAAAAACGCTTGCTAAATTTCTACTTTTGGTGTACAATAGGTGTAGAAAGGGTGACTTTTTCTATGTCGATCGGCGAAAATATTAAGCGATTACGGGAAGAACACCGCCTCACACAGCGAGAGATCGGTGAAATTGCCGGCGTATCGGATAAGGCAGTATCCACGTGGGAGAACGGCTTAAAGGATCCGCGTATGCCTGCGCTGCACAAGCTGGCGGCGTATTTTGGCGTATCCGTCGGCACGCTGCTGGAGGATCGTCCTGCCCACACCACGGCGTTCGGTGAAGCGATCGATCGTCTGTGTACCGCTTGGGGGCGCACGCGTGACCGTGTGGAGCGCGATATCTCGCTCCCCCACGGGCGGATGCTCTCGCTGTGTCGGGGGGACGATGCCCCCACCGAGCAGGAACTGGCCAAGCTGTCGAGCTATTTCCGCGTGCCGTACAGCGTGCTGCTCGGCGAGCGCACACCCATTGACGAAAGCAACATCACACCGCTGTCGGGCGCATTGAACGCCCCCACGCTCATTCCCGTGCTGGGCAAGGTGCCTGCCGGCGTGCCGATCGAAGCGGTGGAGGATATTATCGAGCATATTCCGCTGTCGGCGGATTTAGAGGGCGACGGCCACGATTATTTCGGGTTATCCGTTCGGGGCGACAGTATGTTTCCCGAATACCGCGACGGCGATATCGTGGTACTGCGCGTGCAGCCCACCGCCGAAACGGGGGACGACGTGCTCGCCTATATCGGCGACTGTGACGCCACGCTCAAGCGCTTCGCCCTGATGGACGACGGCATCCAACTGCGCCCCGTCAACCCTGCCTATCCCGTGCGCAGCTTCACGCACAGCGAGGCCGAAACCATTCCCGTCACCGTGGGCGGCATCGTTGTCGAATTGCGTCGAAAACGGGGGCGCTGAAGATGAAGAAGAAAACCTACCCCGTCGAATGGGGCTGCCGCTATCATTTTATGGTGCTTGCCTGCGAGCACGACGGTAAATATTTAATGCTCAAGCGCAACCGCCATAAGCATATCACGGGGCACCGTGGCCGCTGGATGAATATCATCGGCTTCAAGCCGTACAAAAAACCGGCTCCCCTGCTCACCAAGCCGTTTTTCAACGCAGCCACGGGGCTCACCGCTCAAAAGATACGGTACAAGGGCGTGGTGCGTATGGGCGTTTCACGCCGAGAATACGATGCGTATATGCTGTTCGAGGTGCTCAAATGGGACGGCGAGCTGGAGCCCGAAAAAACGTGGTTCGGCACCTATGAATGGGTGCCCAAGGAAAAGGTGCTCGGCAAAAAATTTCACCTGCTCCACCGCGCCGACCGTCTGCTGTTTCATTTGATGGAAACCAAACGCAAATACCTCGTCGACCTTGATTTCAGCCTAAACCCCGACGGCAGCCTCTACAAGGGCTGCTGGTTCGGCAAGAGAATGACTCCCGAAGAACTCAAGGAATGGGATATCTGATTTCCCACAAGCCAAAGGCTCCCGTCATAGCCTCCCTTGTGTAAAGGGAGGTGTCACGCGAAGCGTGACGGAGGGGTTGTCACCGTTCGCACAATCTCATTTCGAGTGCGTAGGGGGCGGCTCCCAAGACGCCCCGCAAAGCCTCCCTTGTGTAAAGGGAGGTGTCAGCCGTTAGGCTGACGGAGGGGTTGTCCCCACTCGCACAATCTCATTCCCCCACTGTAGGGGAGGCATTTCGCCTCCCGTCAAAATCCGCACGATCCCATTACAGCTCGTCAAAATCCCCACAATCCCTTATACTTCTATCCCTTGAAAGGAATGCTCATTATGCTCCGCTTCATACTTCTCGACATTGACGATACGATCCTCAATTTTCGCGACCAAGCCGAGCCGGTCATTCGCGAATCGCTGGCGCAGTTTGGTCTATCCTTCGGCGAAGCGGAATTTGCGGTATACCACCGCATTAACAACGGTCTGTGGGCTGACGTGGTGGCAGGCCGCCTATCGCGCGAAACGCTGTGCGCCATCCGCTGGAAGCTCGTGTTGGACGAGCTGCAGCTGCAGGGTGACGGCGCGGCCATCGAAGCGGAGTTTCGCCGCCGTCTGGCGTTCACCGCCGTACCCGAGGACGGCGCGCCCGAAGCAATCGAAGCGCTCGCCAAGCGCTTCACCCTCGCCATCGCCTCCAACGCACCGCAGTGGCAGCAGGAGCAGCGCCTTGAAAAAGCAGGGCTTGCCCCGTATTTCACGCACGTTTTCACCTCGGGCGAGCTGGGAGTCGATAAGCCCTCTCCCCTTTTCTTTGAACGCTGCTTGGCGCGGCTGGGCAACCCCGAACCGAGCACCGTGCTGATGGCAGGTGACGATCCCGGTGCCGACGTGGCAGGCGCCGCCGCCTGCGGCCTGCAAACCTGCTTCGTCAACACCCGTGGAAAATCGCTGCCAAGCGGCGTGTCCCCCACCTACACCGTCACCGCCCTGCGCGAATTACCCGATTTACTGTAACGGGAGCTTTTCGCCGCACCAACGCCTAACAAAAACCACCGCATGTTCGCACGAACACGCGGTGGTTTCTTCTCTTCTCTCTTATTTTGCGTACACCCAGTTGGCGCCCTCAAATTTGCCGTTTCGCTCGCCGAACACGATCTCGCTGCTTTCGGCCATGGAGCCGCCGTAATTCAC
>JAZQTE010000010.1:0-3659 GCA_045630505.1 Acutalibacteraceae bacterium
CGTCACCAACCCCTACGGCCGCACCAAGTTTATGATCGAATGTATCCTGCAGGATCTGTGCGTATCCGATCCCGAATGGTCGGTCGTGCTGCTGCGCTACTTCAACCCCATCGGCGCTCACGAAAGCGGCCGCATCGGTGAAGATCCCAACGGCATTCCGAACAACCTGATGCCGTATGTGTCGCAGGTTGCTATCGGCAAGCGGCCGCAGCTGTCGGTGTTCGGCAACGATTACGACACGCACGACGGCACGGGTGTACGTGATTTCATTCACGTAGTCGATTTGGCGCGCGGTCACGTATGCGCAGTAAACTACGCGCTGAAAACCACGGGTATCGAGGCCGTAAACCTCGGCACGGGTACGGGCTACAGTGTGCTGGATCTCGTGAACACCTTTGAAAAGGTGAACGGCGTGAAGGTTCCCTACGTTATCTCCCCTCGCCGTCCCGGCGATATTGGCACCTGCTATTCCAACCCTGCCAAGGCGAAAGCCCTGCTCGGCTGGGAGGCTCAATTCGGCTTGGAGGATATGTGTCGTACCGCTTGGAAATGGCAATCGCAAAACCCCAACGGCTATAAATAAAAGCAACAAAAAAACCGACGGTTTACACCGTCGTTTTTTTGTTTCCCCACTTATTCAAATCGGCTTTTTGCATAGCTTGCACGATTTTTTCGTTCACATCGCCGTACTGCGGCTGCAGCGCGGCGATAAACTCCTTCATCTGCTGGCGATTGGTGCAACCGTCCACGGGACAGCGCGACGCTACCACGGGCAGGCCTTCTCGCCGCACAAAGCGAGCGATCTCGTCTTCCTTCAAAAACACCATCGGCCGAATCAGCGTGATCTCGCGGCGGTCTAAATAGCTTTTGGGTGAAAAGCAATCAAATGAGGCACCCGAAAGCAAACTCATCAGCAGCGTTTCGGCCGCATCGTTTTGATGATGCCCCAACGCTACGGTGCGACAACCCAGCTCCACCGCGGCGCGGTGCAGTGCTCCGCGCCGTAAACGGGCACACAAGCTGCACGGATTTTCTTCGCCCTGCTTTTCTGTCACTACGTCCCAAAGGCGCGTTCGTTTCACTGTATACGGTATCTCGTGCTCCTCGCACCACGTCGCTACCGCCGTATAATCGGTTTCCACGCCGTCAAAACACGGATCCAGCGTAACGGCATGCAGCGTAAACCGTATCGGATAGAAACGGCGAAGCTGCGCAAGCAAGCAAAGCAGCGCCATACTGTCCTTTCCTCCCGATACACCCACGGCGATCGCATCGTCTTCCGCAATCATTCCGTATTGGTCCACCGCTGCTCGCAATACCGAGAGAGGTTCTCGCTTCGTTGCCATACCGTCACCGCCTTTCGGTATCAGTATAGCGTTTTTGATTGCGTTTTTCAAGTCATATCTTCACAACGACCGCCAAGCTGTTCACAAATCACCGCCGCCACCGCTGTCGCTTGCGCCTTCACCGAGGCTCCATCCTCTCCTTCCGCCATCACACGGATCAGCGGCTCGGTGCCCGAAGGGCGCACCACAATGCGGCCACCACCGCCAAGCGCGTCTTTTGCTTCCTCTATTGCCGCTTTTACGGCGCTGTTCGTATAGAAGCGACTTTTCCCCTCGGGCGATACCGCGATATTGAGCACGTGCTGCGGATACCGTTTCATCCTCTTGGTCAATTCGTGAAGCGGCGTGCCGCACCGCTTCAAATACGAAAGCAGCTGCACCGCCGTGAGCTGCCCGTCACCCGTGGTGGCAAAATCTCGAAAAATAATATGTCCCGACTGTTCGCCGCCAAACGAAAAATCCCCCAGCAGCAATTCCTCCAGCACGTAACGGTCCCCCACGCGCGTGGCAATAAATTGCAGTTTCCGCTCCTCACAAAACTTGGTGAAACCGAAATTCGTCATCACGGTGCCCACCACCGTGTTGCCGCTAAGCTTGCCGCGGTCTTGCAGATCGACGGCACAGATGGCCATAATATCATCACCGTCCACCACGGCACCCGTGTGATCCACACATAAGCAACGGTCGGCATCACCGTCAAACGCAACGCCAAGCTCCAGCCCGTTTTCCACCACCGCTTTTGCCAAAGCCTCCAGATGGGTAGAACCGCAATTTTCGTTAATATTGGTTCCGTTCGGCGCATCAGAAAGCACAGTCACCTCGCAGCCGAGTTCGGTAAACAACCGCTTGGCCGTAACGGCGGCCGAGCCATTGGCGCAGTCCACCGCGATCCTCATTCCCTCGGGCACCACGGGCACCGTGCTTTTCAGGTGCTGAACGTAATCCGTACAAGCTGACGAAGCCGCCGTCACCCGTCCCATCTGCCCACCCAAGGGGCGCGGGTAAGCCGTTTTCCCCAGCACCAACGCTTCAATCGCTTCCTCCAACGCATCGGGCAGCTTATACCCGTCACCGTCAAACAGCTTAATACCGTTAAATTCCGCAGGATTGTGCGAAGCCGACACCATAACACCGGCATCCGCCTTATATTTTCCCACCAAGTACGCCACGGCAGGGGTGGCGATAACACCCAGATCGATCACGTCGGCTCCCACCGAGCACAGCCCTGCCGTGAGTGCTGCCGCCAGCATATCCGATGACACACGCGTATCACAGCCGATCACGAACAGTGGACGGCGCCGCCCGTCTTTGGCCAGCACCAAGGCCGCCGCCCGTCCCAAATTCATCGCCAATTCGGGTGTAAGCTCCGTGTTCGCCACACCGCGCACGCCGTCGGTTCCAAATAATCTTCCCATCACACACCTCGTTTCGGCACTATGCTGCCGTCGCTTTTGAAAATATGCCCTGCAGGAATCACGCCGCGCACACTGCACAGCGGATACACCTGCGTATCGGGGCCGATCACCACGCCGGGGTTGAGGACACAGCCACACCCGATCTCCGCTCGGTCACCCAGCATCGCCCCACACTTGCGAAGTCCCGTTGCCACCCATTCGTTTCCGTTTTTTACCACCACGGGAGATTTATCGCCTTTCACGTTAGAGGTGATCGCTCCTGCTCCCAAATGCACGCGATACCCCAGCACCGAATCGCCCACGTAATTATAATGCGGCACCTGCACGCCGTCGAACAGCAGCGAATTTTTCAGTTCGGTGGAGTTTCCCACCACCGCACCCTTTCCCACCAGTACGTTCCCACGCAAAAAAGCACCCACGCGCACCTCGGTTTCTTCGTCGATAATGCACGGACCGATAACGGTAGCCGATTTTGCAACGCGTGCGCTCTTGGCGATCCACACGTCGGCTCCGCATCTCTCAAACTGCTCCTTTGGCAAGGCCTCGCCCAGCTTTCGAATGTGGTCGCCCAGCTCGGGCAAAAGCTGCCACGGGTAGGCGTAAAGCATCGCGATCTCCCCTGCTATGCTATGCTTAAAATCAAAAAGCTCTCCCGTATACATCATACCCGTTCTCCTCTCATTCCACCGTCACGCTTTTCGCCAAATTGCGGGGACGGTCGATATCACACCCACGCGTGAGTGCTGCATAATACGAAAACAGTTGCAACGGAACCACACTGAGTGACGCTTCAAACAACGGCTCGGTTTGCGGTATCACCAGCACCGATTCCGCCGCTGCCCGTAACGACGAATCGGTCGTAATCAGCAAGTAGGATCGGAGCCATGTCGTTCTGGGG
>JAZQTE010000011.1:0-1485 GCA_045630505.1 Acutalibacteraceae bacterium
CAAGCCGTGGTGCGCCGAACCGCCAAGCAGATTTTGGTTGTTTTTCACGCCTTCGAGCAGCCGAGCGAAGATATCAAACTCGATTTGGGAGAAAACGCCGTTATCACCAACAGCTTCGGCCGCGCCAACGTTACGCTTGAAAACGGGATTCTCACGATTCACGCTATGGATTCTTTCACAGCAGGAGCTGTGTTGATGGATATTAAATAAGGGAGGAAAATCAGAATGATTATTCAACAACGAGTTAAGGACTTTGAAAATTTGGGCTTTGGTATGTTCGTTCACTTCGGAACGTACAGTGTGCGTGCGCAGGGTGAGTGGTCCTACCACCTTCACAACCTTACGCCCGAAGAATACGAACCGCTGGCCAAGGAGTTCAATCCGAACCCTATATGGGCTAAAGAATTGGTAGCCGCCGCTAAAAATGCCGGCTGCAAATATATCACGCTCACCACCCGCCATCACGACGGTTTTTCGCTTTACGACACCTGCGGCTTGAACGATTACGACGCTCCGCATTTCTGCGGCCGTGATCTGGTGCGCGAATTCGTGGACGCCTGCAACGAGCAAGGTATCATCCCCTTCTTCTATCACACGCTGCTCGACTGGCGCGAGCCTCTCTATAACGAAGACTTCCCTGCCTATTTAAAATATCTGCGTGACAGCGTCGAGATCCTTTGCACCAAGTATGGCAAGATTGGTGGCTTGTGGTTCGACGGCAAATGGAACAAGCCCAACGAGGATTGGGAGGAAGATGCGCTGTACGGTATGATCCGCAGCCATCAGCCCGAATGCATCATTATCAACAATACCGGTTTGAATGCACGTGGCGAAGCGGGACACATCGAATTGGACAGCGTAACGTACGAACGCGGTCTTCCCACGAAGATGCCCGATGAAGCTCCCAAATACTTGGCCGGTGAAATGTGCGAGGTTATGAACACGCACTGGGGCTTCGCTGTCGGCGACATCGATTACAAAGGGCCTGCCGATATGATCCGCACACTGGCAAGCTGCCGCCGTTTCGGCGCCAACCTGCTGCTCAACCTCGGCCCGCAGGGCGACGGTATGCTGCGCAACATTGATGCTGCCATTTTGGAAATGGTGGGTAAATGGGTAGCGCTGTATGAAGAAGCTATCCGCCTCCCCCGCCCGACCTACATTGATATCAAAGGCAAGCCCGATGATTTCTTGCTGAAGCTGGATAACACCTATTATCTGTTCTGCGATCATCTGCGCGCCAAGGGCGATTCCAACGTAACGATCGACGGTGAAAATATGTTTACCAGCAAGTTCACCTTGCCCGATACCGTAAAATCCGCCTATTGGATGGACACCAACGAAGCTGTGGAATTCAGCCAAGACGGCGACCAAGTCGCTGTTCAAACGGTGCCGTTTGTGTATGGCCGCGATACGGTTATTCGTGTAGCGAAGCTCATCTGCGAATAACGGAGCACAAAAGAACCGCTCAAGCTGTTGCTTGAG
>JAZQTE010000012.1:0-4696 GCA_045630505.1 Acutalibacteraceae bacterium
CCCTGGCCGTGGGAATTGACTCACGGTATACGGGAACGTGGCGAAAATCGCCCAAATCGGCGCTTTCTGCCGCGCTGGCACCGCAAGCAGCGCCCAGCCTTAACGCAGACTCGACCGCCGCCTTATCGGCCAGCCAGCCGCTTAAAAAGCCGCCGAGCGTTGCATCACCGGCACACACCGTGCTGCATACCTGAACGGGATAAACACCGCAGCGATACACCGCTGTGCCGTTCGAAAAATACGCGCCGCGCGCCCCCAGCGTGAGTAACACGTTTTGCGCGCCCAACCGATGCAGCTCGGCCAGCGCCGCCAAGATTTCTTCTTCGCTTTCACAGCGCAGCCCAAATACCGAAAACAGCTCGTCATCGTTTGGCTTAATAAGCAACGGGCGAAACGCCAGCAGCTCCTTCAGCTTTGGCGAGCTGATATCCAGCACCACGGAAATGCCGCGACTTTCACACACGCGCAAAATTTCTTCATAATACGAAGGCTCGATCCCACGCGGCAAGCTGCCGCTAATGCACAGCACCTCCATATCCGAAGCCGTGTTCAGCAACGCCAGTAACTCCTCTTGCTTCTCACGCGGCACGACGGGGCCTGCATTTACCAAATTATATTCCTGACCGCCGCCGTTCACCACCACGTTAATGCGTGTCATATCCTCAACCCATATAGGCTTCACAGCCACACCGCGCTCGCGGCAGCTGTTTACGATATACTCACCCGTAAAGCCGCCGAAAAAGCCCAGCGCCGTATTCTCAACGCCAAAATGCCGCAACGTCAAGCTCACGTTTACACCCTTGCCCTGCGGCGCATACACCGTATTCTGCGTGCGCATTACGGTGTTCGGCTGCAGTGCCTCTGTTGTAATCATCATATCCACGGCAGGATTGGTTGTCAGTGTGTAGATCATTCGCCCCACTCCTTTCGATACACTATACCACAAAAAAACGCTTGCTGCAACCGCAACAAGCGTTTTCTCTTATACCTCTAATTGAATATCGGCATCGGGCACACCAAGCATTTTGCCGGCTACCTCTTCCCAATATTGCGCCGCAGGACGAATACCGTAGGCAAAATCGGTCTTCTTCCCCTCCACCACGATGCGCCCGTCGTCCGTAAGAGTAATCACGGCCGACAGCGGCTCGGTGAAATGATAGCCAAAGCTGCCGCGATACGGCTTGCTGTAGGGCGCTTGATACGATTTCACAGCGTTGCCTTCTTCGTCGTATTCCACGTACTCAAAAGTGTGCTCATCGGTATAATGATCACCGTCCGACGAAATATACATATTCGCGTGAATTACGGCATTGGCATCCCAGAACATCACGTTATCGCACACCGCCATTCGCTGCGTGTGGTAGTGTCCGTTGATCGACAACCGCACCGTCCCCTTGCGAATCGCGTTTACGCGAGCGTAAATGTCACGCACCGCCTTGTGATCCCACGATTTATTCCAATGCTCACAAAAGCCTGCGTGTCCCACCACGATGCACGGTATCGCCTTATAAGCCGCCTCGGTGAGCACTTCTTCCAGCCACGCAAGCTGCGCAGTTCCCAACGAATCGCCGTGGATATTTTCGGGAGGATGGAAATAATCCATATTATGCTGCCATTCGTCGCGTTCCTCATTGTAGGAATAGTTGGTGTCCACACACACCACGCGGAAGCCCTGCGTATCGAAATAATAATAGCCAATGCTGCCGTCACCGATCGCGCCGTCGGGTGTTCCCCAAACCACGTCGCGATTGGTGAGATACGGTGAAACACGCTCCATCGGATTGGATTTATCCAAGCCCTTACGGTCGTGCGTTACCCATTCCAGCTCGTGGTTACCGTACACTCCATACACCGGCAGGTTATGCTTGTTTTGTAAATACGCTTTGGTGATTTGAGGACACGTGGCGTAATCGTTGCAAAAATCGCCTGCGTGGATCACAAAATCCACCTGCTCATCCGCAGCACGCTGCAACAGCGTTTCCAAGTTTCCCACCGTGGAGGCATACGCCGCAGGATGATAATGCAAATCGGCAAACAGCAAAAATTTCACACTCATATATCTCGCTCCATTTTGTAGGTGCCTGAACTGATTCCCGTTCTGACGTGCTCGGGCATATCAATCGGTTCAGGAGCAATACCATAGGCCCACTCCGCTTCACAGCCATCTACCGTAACAGTACCATCCTCCGCAATCGTTACAATGGCCGACAACGGGCGATCGTAGAACCAGCCGTGTTCCGCCTGCCAGATCGTAGTATACGGGCGATCGTAGGTTTTCACAGCATTTCCCTCGGCATCATAGTCGGTATACTTAAAGGTATGCTCCTCGGTGTAATGCTTCTTAAGACCGCCAATCCAACATCCATTAATAACGGAGTTAATATTGAGATACACGATGTTATCCATCACCTTGGCGCTGTCGGTATGCAGATGGCCGTTAATCACTGCCACGACCGTACCCTTGCGGATCGCGTTCACACGGGCAAAAATCTCCCGCGCTTCGTTGTGGTTACCCGAACATGCATACCACGTAAACGCACAGTGCGAAAGCACCACGCAAGGAATCCCCTGCTTTGCCGCATCGGTAAGCACCTCTTCCATCCACTGCATTTGCGGCTCGCCCAACGCTTCGTGAGGACGGTTACCCTTGGGCGTATACAGCGAGGGGTTATGTACCCATTCGCCCGTTTCCACGTTTTGAGAATACGCCGTATCGGTGCACACAAAGCGGAAGCCGTTGCGCTCAAACCAATAGTACGCAATCTCTCCGTACGGTGCAGGCTTGCCGTCGGGCGTACCCCAATGCACCTCGTCGGCACGGTTGGTTAAAAACGGCGTTACGTACTGCATCGGATGCTCCGTATCCAGTTCGGTGTACCCGTGGTTCATCAGCTCCAGCTCGTGGTTGCCGTAGATGCCGTAAACGGGCAGGCCGTATTCATTTTCCAACCATGCCTTTTTCAGCTCGGGTGCTACGTACCAGTTGGGGCAAAAATCACCGGCGTGAATAGCAAAATCCACCTTGTTTTCATCGGCGCGCTTCAAAATGCTTGCCAGATCCCATAGCGTGGACGGCCACGAAGGACGGTAATAATGGAAATCTGCAAGAACCGAAAATTTAACACTTTTCATAGCTGTTCTCCTTATCTTTCAATACGGTACTCTCCCGAGGTGATCCACGGGTGTTTGCCTGCCTTTGAGGTATCAGGCGGTAAAATGCCATAGGCCCAGCTGCTTTCGCTGCCCTCCACCGTAACGACGCCTTCGTCCGTTACCGTGATAATCGAGGAAAGCGGCTCTTTATAGAACCAGCAATAATTCCCCATCAAGCCGTAAAACAGTTCTTTATACGGGCGCTCGTAGGTTTCACCCTCGTTGCCTTCCTCGTCGTAATCGGTGTACAAGAAGGTGTGTTCTTCGGTGTAATGAGGAAAACCGGGCGTTAAGAAATACCCGTTGTTCACCGTGTTAATATCAAGGAACACAATATTATCCACCACTTCGGCGTTATCGGTGTGCAGATGACCGTTAATAGACGCTACCACCGTTCCCTTGCGAATGGCGTTCACACGGTTAAAGATCTCGCGCACACGTGCTTTCTCGTGCGAGGGATGCCAGCCATCGGCAAACGCTGAATGGCTAAACACGATACACGGAATACCTTGGTGCGCCGCATCGGTAAGCACATCCTCCAGCCACGCGCATTGGGCATCGCCCAGCGACTCCGTCGTAATATTGCCCTTCGGCACGTACAGCGAAGGATTATGCTCCCACGCACCGCGCTCCTCACTGTACGAATAGCTCGTATCGGTGCACACGATGCGGAAGCCGTTTTGCTCAAACCAATAATACGCGATCGATCCGTCCTCCAGCGGCTTGCCGTCTTCGGTGCCCCAATGCACCTCATCGGCACGGTTGGTAAGGATCGGCGTTACCAGCTGCATCGGCGGTTTATCCTCATAAAGCACCTTGCAATCGTGAATCAAATATTCCAATTCGTGGTTGCCGTAAATACCGTAAACGGGCAAGCCGTATTTGTTTTCCAGCCACGCCTTTTTCAGCTCCGGCGATTCGTGATAGTTGTTACAAAAATCCCCTGCGTGAATCACAAAATCCACGTTACTGTCGGCACCGCGCTTTAAAATCGCATCCAGATCGCGCAGCGTGCCGGGATACGCAAATTTGCGGTAATGGAAATCCGAAAACACCGCCATTTTCAACGTCTTACTCATACTCTTACCTCTCTACGTGATATTCGCCCGAGCGAATCTCGGGAGCACAATGCTGAAACTCTCTGGCAAAATAGGCATCCTCGGGCAATTCGGGAGCAATGCCGTATACCCACTCGGTTTTGGTGCCCTCCACCGTTACGGTACCGTCGGTGGAAACCGTGACGATCGCCGAAAGCGGCTCCTTTACAAACCACGTAGCCTGCCCCTGCCACAGCTCAATATACGGGCGTTCGCGTTTGCCGATGGGATTTCCCTCTGCGTCGTAGTCGGTGTACGTGAAGGTGTGCTCCTCGGTGTAGTGGGGCTTTGCCTTGCTGCCCATCCACCACGCATTGATGGCGGCGTTGATATCAATATACAACACGTTATCCACGTTTTTCACTTCGCGGTTGGTGTGCAGATGGCCGTTGAAGCACGCCATCACCGTCCCCTTGCGAATGGCATTCACCTTATCAAAGATCGCT
>JAZQTE010000013.1:0-17059 GCA_045630505.1 Acutalibacteraceae bacterium
AAGAAAAAGCCGCCCGTGGGCGGCTTTTTGACAATCCTTATCACTTAATGATAACGCCCATCGTGCCGGGGCCGGCGCAGGCGGGGTTGGATTCATCGGTATCGATGTGCATCGCCAAGGCGAATTTATCGCTTACGCGAACCACGACGTCACCGAACGTCAGTTTGCGGCCTTCGGTTTCCACTTCCACGCTGACGACCTGCTTGTCTTCCAGACCGAATTCCGCAGCGTCAGCCGTCGTCATATGAATGTGACGCTTCGCAGCGATCACACCTTCGGTGGGCTCCACTTCGCCGCAGGGGCCAACCAGCTTGCAGGCGCCCGTTTCGGCAATATCGCCCGACTCACGAATGGGAGCCGCCACTCCGATGGAACGAGCATCGGTGAGCGAAATTTCCACCTGAGAGGCAGGACGCGTGGGGCCGAGAATGCTCACACCGGCGAGCGTCTTTTTGGGGCCGACAACGTCTACACGCTCGGCGCAGGCATACTGACCGGGCTGGGACAGATCCTTTTTCACCGTCAGTTCGTAATCTTTACCGAACAGAATATCCAGATGTTCGCGGCTCAGATGCACGTGACGGGCGGAGGTTTCCACCATAACTTGTTTTGACATAAAAAGCACCTCTTTATACAATATCTTTGCTACCAGTAAACTTTACCACTTCTCGCTTTTTTTGTCAAGGTTTCGCGAGAGATAACCTGCTTTTAGGGTGACATGGCCACGTGCATCGTCACCAATAAAATATATTGGTGACCCCGTTTACAAAGCTGTCTTGGGAACACCCAATGCCTTTGGCTTTTTTTGAGAAAATATCTGCATGGCGTTATCGTAAAAATCATCGAAGGTAAGATCTCTGTCACGGACGATTGTGGCAGGACATTTTAACCCCATCTCATACAACCACACACCGCCATACCCTATTTCCTTGAAGGTTTCAAACATGGTATTCCAATCAAGCTTGCCCTCTCCCGGCAGCCAGTGCCTTTCATCAACGAAATCATAATCGGAGATATGCACGGTGATAATTTTATCAGCCAATTTTTTCATAAAGCGGGTACTTTCTTCACCAAGCAAATGATTCGTATCAAAACAAACACGCAATTTATCGTTTGCGCCGATCAGCGCAGCAATCTCATCGCCGGTATTACCGATGCAGGTTCTCGGCAAATCCTCAACCGCAATCACCGCACCGCATCGGTGAGCAATTTCCGCTAAAATATCAAGCGTTTGCATTGAGTATTGCATACGATCTCCTCGCTCTTTCGGAGCAATCGGCTCTCCGCTTGGATGAACGATAAATTTGTCAATGCCAATATCAGAAGCTTCTTCGATCATTTTCGTGTAAAGGCGGATCGCATTTTCACGGAGTTCGCGATCTAAAGACGAAATATCAATTTCCGAAAACGGACCAAAAGGCAAATGATATGACCACAACCCCACTTCGTAACGTTGAGATAGACTTTTCAATTCCTTATAGTCGATACTTGCATACAAATCCGATCTCATAGATATTTCAATAACGTCAATTTTACTTTCCTTCAACGCCTTGAAATTTTCTTCTGTAAGCGGAAAACCGCAACTTGATAAACCGATTTTGTACATAAATATCACCTCGTTACGTTTGCTTGATACCTTCTAACATAGTACCTTTTTTCTTATATCATTATACCGCTGCAAAATACTTATTACCTCTTACTTCTTACTTATTACTTTCCAAAGCCCCAAGGACTTTTGAGGTAAGAGTGAAGAGGTAATAGGTAAGAAGTAAGCCCCAAGAACTTATCGTCCTTGGGGCTTTGGCACCCCCTGCGGGAATCGAACCCACAACTAACCCTTAGGAGGGGTTTATTATATCCATTTAACTAAGGAGGCGAGTGCCCGTTTATTATAGCGCAACGGGTGGGGGTTGTCAACGGGGGAGCGTGTTGCATTTTATGATGCCCTGCGGTATAATGAAATAGCAACGCTTCAAAAGGAGAAAATTTATGAAGAGGTTTCTTACTTTTTTTCTAATACTTGCCGTTTTGTTTTGCACGGTGGGCTGTGGTAAGACACCGTCTGCCGAAAAAACCACGCTTAAAATCATTCAGTTTAATATTCAAACTCACGCCAACGGCGAATTCTTTTCCGTCCGCTCCGAGATGCTGCGCGATTTCATTGCGGAAATGCAGCCCGATTCCATCGGTATGCAGGAGGCCACTGCCACGTGGCGAAAAGAGCTGGATTCCTTCTGCTTCGGTGAAAATTACAGCGGAGTCGGCAACGCCAACAAGCAAACCGGCGAAATGAATCCCATCTACTATCGCAACGATAAATTTGAATTGGTGGACAGCGGCACGTTTTGGTTGTCCGATACTCCCGACGCTGCTTCCAAATTTGAGGAAAGCCTGCACTTTCGCGTATGCACGTGGGCGCGCCTTAAAGAGAAGCAAACCTCACGGGAGTTTGTGCATCTGAACATCCATTTGGATAACGACGGCGACCGCCCCGTGGCCGAAGCCCGTGCCTTGCGCGTTAAGCAGGGGAAGGTGGCAATGGATTTTGTAAAGAAGCTTGGAAATACGCCTTTGATTTTGACGGGTGATTTTAACCAAGTGCAAACGCTGGCAAACGGCGACACGGCGGAATTGTATCAACTGGTTACCGAGCATTTCGCCGATGCGCGTATGACCGCCACCGACACCGTTTCTCCCGACGAATGGGCGTCGATGGTGAAATTTCACCAGCCCGACGGAGAAAAATACCGCCCGTCGGCCAAGCCGATCGATTACATTTTCTACACGCCTACCCATTTTGAGGCAACAGTGTATCGGAATATCTACTATGTGCAGGACGAGATTTTCACCATTTCCGACCATCTGCCGCAGTATGCCGAATTCGTTATGAAGTGATTGCTGCCGTCCAAATTCTTCCTTGCACTTTTTTCGACAAAAGGTTGTTTTTTTTCACGAATGGGTGTATACTGGAAGCGTAATTTTTTTGAAGGAGTCTTTTCTATGAAGCGCATTGTATCTCTTTTAGTCGTGCTGGCGATGCTGTTTTGCCTGTGCGCCTGCGGTAACGGCGGCGATACCACCGCTACCACCACGGGCGGCGAAACCGCACCCACGACCACCGCACCCATCGTGGCGGATAAAACGTTGAATATGTTTACGGGTGAAAACGATATCACGGGCAGCAACCGTCCCGTGGCCGTGATGGTAACGAACGAGCCCAGCATCCGTAAGCTGCAATACGGCTTGGATAAGGCCGATTTCTACGTAGAAACCGAAGCCGAGGGCTCGGTTCCGCGTATTATGGCCGTGTTTGCCGGTGCAGACCGCATCCCCGAAAAATTAGGGCCGATTCGCAGCGGCCGCACGCCGTTTATTGCCACGGCGAACGCACTGGGGGCTGTGTACGTCTACTCGGGCGCCACCACCTACGTTACGAACATTCTGAAGGGTATGAAGAACTTTGATCGCATTACCAACACGGATTCTACCACCTTGTGGCGCGATCAGTATCTCAAAAACAACGCCAAGGAAAGCTGGAACACGCTGATCACGGGCGGTAAGCAGATCGCTGATAAGATGGCGAAAAGCGGTATGTCCAACCAAGCGCTGAAAAAGGCGCCCTTCACCTTTGGTGAGAAGACGGGTGATATCACTGCTGCCACGGTACAGCTGAAGACCACCGCCAGCACCACGGTAACGTTTAAATACGACGCTGCTACGGGACTGTACGGCAAGAATCTGGGCAAGGCCGCCTCTTGCAATCCGCATAAATCGCTGGAGGGCAACCAAATTCAGGTATCGAACGTGCTGATCCTGCAAGCCGAAAAGTACGTGGAATATAAAAACACCAAGTACACGTGGTACAACTTCCGCGAAGGCGAAGGCAAGGCGTATTTGGTATCGAACGGCAAGGCGCGTGAAATTAAATTCCACCGCACCAAGGATAGCCTGAAATTCACCGAGCTGGACGGCACCTCGGCTCTGTTTGCCAAGGGCAAGACCTATATGTGCCTGACGGACAAGGCGTTGGCCGACGATCTGATCTTCTCCTAAACCGGATAAACGAACACCCCGCGAATTTCGCGGGGTGTTTTTTATTTTTTGATGATACCGTAGCTTTCGTAAAACGTTTCGCCTGCGAGGACGCGTTCCTGCACTTTTTTGGCAAGCCCCGTCTTTGCCTCGGCTTCGCCGATATTTTCTGCCGTGACACCACGGCCGAACACGTACCGTATGGTTTCGGCAGAGGGCTCATCCAGCACGACGTTAAACAGCGCGGCAAAACGGAGAATGTTGCTTTCCTCCGAAAGCAGCTCTTTGAGTTTGCCGTCTAACAGCCACGAGAAGCAGGTGAAATATTGATAGGAAAATTCGGGGAAAAACGTGGCAAAGAATGCACGCGCTTGCGAGAACGAGGCCGCACAATCCTCGGCCTTGAGCGAATCGCCGCGGGGAATGTGCACCTCCATAATGGGAGCGCCCTTCGGCAAGCCGTATTGCGGCAGGTCGTGTTCCTCCTCGCCCATACAGAAATTGAGGCGCCCCAAGCGAAACAGCTTCATCGTGAGGGTTTTCTTTACCCACCAAAGCTCGGTGAGTGAAAGCTTGCCTGCCATATTGCTGCGTGAGCGTGTCCACAAAAAAAGCTCCTGCAGGCTATCGTATAAAATATCAAGAGAAATGCCTTTTTCGATATACCGCTGTTTTAGCTGCTCACAAAAATACAGATAATGCACGATATTGGCGGCACCGTCTTGCTCCTCGTACGTTTCGGCGGTGGCGGTTTCATCCAGCTCGACCGTTTCCAGATATATGTGCAGATCGTCTTCGTATTCCGCAGGGCAGCCGAGCGTTCGATACCACGAAACGAGCAGCTCTTTCTTTTCTTGTGTCATAGTGATTCTCCTTACTGCTTCGGCGTGGGCTTTCGCTTAAGCGGATGCACCGTACCGTCCTTCTCGGCAATCGACACCGACTCCAGCGTTCCCGTGAGATCAGCGCGAATGGCCGCCAAGTAAGCGGCACGCAGTGCTTGCCGTTCGGCTTGTTCTTCCGCCGTGAGTTCACGCTCACGGGAAATACGGGTGAGCTCGCTGATGCGCTCCAATTGTTTCTTATCCATAGCCTTCTCCTTACAGCGATGCCTTGGCGATCTTCGCCGAGGGGCGAGGGTACGCCGACGGCGTGGGGGCTGTTTTTTCAAAAATAAAAATGCGGCGTTCCTGCTGCTCCAAGCCTTCACGTATCGTTTTGGGCAGCCACAGCCGTTCCATACGTTTGGTTTTTCCGCCGAGGCGCTGCTGTGCGTTTTGCGACCGACGATGCTCCTCCTCGCTGTCGGGCCCCTTGAGGGCAACGAAGCAGCCGCCTTTTTTTACAAACGGCAGGCAATATTCCAAAAGCACGGGCAGCGCCGCCACGGCACGGGCGGTGGCAACGTCAAATTGCTCGCGCAGCTCGACACGGCGGCCGCCTTCCTCGGCACGGGCGTGGATCAGTGTGACGGGAATATCCAGCTCCTTGCACACCGTTTCCAAGAAAACGAGCCGTTTGTTTAAGCTATCGAGCAGCGTGAGGTGAATATCGGGGCGCACGATGGCAAACGGAATGCCGGGAAAGCCTGCACCCGTTCCCACGTCGATCACCGAGATCCCTTGCTTTTCGGGTAAGAAGGGGACAGCGGTGATACTGTCGGCAAAATGCTTCACGGTGATACCCACGGGATCGGTGATGGCGGTAAGGTTCATTCGCTGATTCCAATCTACCAAAAGCTCGGCGTAGCGGGTGAATTTATCCAGCATTACCGCATCGAGCGTTACGCCGTATTCGGCAGACAGACTGCACAGTAATTCACGGTCGATCATTCGTCGTTTCCTCCTTTACCCGACAACCACACGATCAGCACCGACACGTCGGCAGGGCTGACACCGCTGATGCGTGAAGCCTGACCGATGCTGCGCGGACGAATGCGCTGCAGCTTTTCCTGCGCCTCCAAGCGTAGACCGCCGATGGTGGTGAAATCCACGTCGGGCGGGAGCAAACGGTTCTCCAGACGGCGCATTTCTTCAATATCCGCCATTTGACGGCGTACGTAGCCTTCGTATTTGACCTCTACTTCCACCTGCTCACGCACCAGCGGATCGAGGTTTTGATTGACGGCACCAAGCCGCGCCAGCGATTCGTAGGTGATTTGTGGACGGCGCAGCAGGTGTTCCAAGCGGGTACCCGTAAGGACGGGGGTTGTGCCGCACTCCGTGAGCACGGCGTTGAGTTCTTCGGTGGGAGAAAGCACCGTTTCACGCAGGCGACGGCGTTCTTCGGCTTTTTGGTCGCGGCGGTTGCAATAGTGCTCCCAGCGCGTATCGTCCACCAAGCCAACCTCGCGGCCGATGGGGGTGAGGCGTTCGTCGGCATTGTCCTGCCGCAGCACCAAGCGATATTCGGAGCGCGAGGTCATCATACGGTAGGGATCGGAACAGCCTTTGGTCACCAAATCGTCGATCAGCGTGCCGATATAGCCGCTGGCGCGGTCTAAAATCATCGGCTCCAAGCCGCGGATACGGCGCACGGCGTTGATACCTGCCACCAAGCCTTGGGCGGCGGCTTCCCCCTAGCCCGAGCTGCCGTATAATTGGCCTGAACCATACAAGCCGGGGAATTCTTTAAATTCCAGCGCGGCGGTAAGCTGTGTGGGATCGCAGCAATCGTATTCGATAGCGTAGGCAGGACGCATGACGCTCACGTTTTCAAGGCCGGGAATGCTGTGCAAAAATTTAAGCTGCACGTCTACGGGCAGCGATGATGACAACCCCTGCAAATACATTTCGTCGGTATGCAGGCCGCACGGCTCAATGAACACCTGATGGCGTTCCTTTTCTGCAAAGCGAACGATCTTATCTTCAATACTGGGACAATACCGCGGCCCCACACCGTGGATCTTTCCGCCGTATAGCGGAGAACGGTGGAGATTTTCGTGGATAACGCGTTTGGTTTCCTCCGTTGTCCACGTGATATGACAATCCACTTGGTTTTCCAGAATGCCGCCCGTTTCGAACGAAAACGGCACCACGGGTGTATCTCCCGGCTGCGGTTCGGTTTTGGAAAAATCAATACTGGAGCGCAGCACGCGCGCAGGCGTTCCCGTTTTAAAACGGCGAAGCGACATACCGAGCTTTACCAACGAATCGGTGAGCTCGGAAGCAGGGAACAGACCATCGGGCCCACCGTCATAGGAAACGTCACCGATAAAAATACGTCCCTTTAAATAGGTACCCGTGGCTAAAATAACGGTGTCAACTGTGTACTCTTCTTCCAAACGGGTGGTGAGCAACCATTTGCCGTTTTGCGGTTCGGCCGACACGATCTCGGCCTGACGCAGATCCAATCCCTTGGTGGTTTCGAGTACCTGCTTCATATAAGCGCCGTACATACGGCGGTCAATTTGCGCGCGCAACGAATGCACCGCAGGCCCTTTGCCGCGGTTGAGCATACGGGATTGCAGGAAGGTGGCGTCTGCCGCCTTACCCATTTCGCCGCCCATAGCGTCGATCTCACGCACCAAATGGCCTTTGGCCGTGCCACCGATGGACGGGTTGCACGGCATATTGCCCACGGCATCTAAATTGATGGTGAAGATCACCGTTTTTGCGCCAAGGCGCGCCGCAGCCAATGCGGCTTCGATACCGGCGTGCCCTGCACCGATGACGGCAACTTCATAGTCTCCTGCGTGAAATTTCATAGCGTTACAATTCCTTTTTACAAACAGTCTACGCCCATTATACAGCGTTCTTTGCCATCTATCAACCGTTTTTTGCAAGAATATTTTTTCCACATTTTCAACATTCTTTCCCGTTGAAATGTGGAAAACTTGGTGGAAAACTTGAATTGAACCGTTGCGGACAAGGATTTTTTTGTCGTTTTTAGGCGTGTATACTAACAATCTCCACAAAGTTTTTCACAATTTGGCTAATTTTAGGCACAAAAAGCCACAGTTGCAAGTATCGGCGGAATGTGATACAATACCCTGCAGAAAGACTTGGAGTGATCGGTATGAAATTAACGGATATGTCGGTAATTCGTGACGTATTAACGCGACACGGGTTTTCGTTTTCCAAGGCGCTGGGGCAGAATTTTTTGGTGAATCCTTCGGTTTGCCCGCGTATGGCGGATGCGTGTCATCCAAACCTTGCAGATAAGGAATTTGCCGTGCTGGAGATCGGCCCCGGTTTGGGTGTGCTTACCCGTGAGCTTTCACGTGTGGCAAAAAAAGTAATTACCGTGGAGCTGGACGAGCGTTTGCTGCCCGTGCTGGAAGAAACACTGGCCGATTGCGATAACGTAACGGTGGTGCACGGTGATATTTTGAAATTGGACGTGGCAGCGCTTTTAAAAGAACACGCCGAAGGGTTGCCCGTGGTGGTGTGTGCCAATTTGCCGTATTACATTACGTCGCCCATCATTATGGGGCTGCTGGAAAGCCGCTTACCCTTCCGCTGCATTACGGTGCTGGTGCAAAAGGAAGCGGCGCAGCGGTTATGTGCCGCCCCTGCCACGCGCGAGTGCGGCGCAGTGACGCTGGCGGTGCAATATTACGCCGAGGCGGAAATTCTGTTTTCGGTATCACGCGGAAGCTTTATGCCTGCCCCGAAGGTGGACAGCAGCGTGATCCGCTTACCGCTGCGCAGCGAGCCGCCGTGTGAAATTGCCGACGAGGCTTTGTTTTTCCGTTTAATTCGCGCCGCCTTTGGGCAGCGAAGAAAAACGCTTTCCAATTCTCTGTGTTCTGCCGGCTACGATAAACCCACGTTGCACGCGGCAATGGAAAAAGCCGGTATCTCTCCTACGGCTCGCGCCGAGGAATTAACGCTGGCACAGTTTGCATTACTTGCGAAGAAAATCGATGATAGATAAAAAAGGATGTGTAGAATATTTCTACACATCCTTTTTATGCTTATTACAGATCGATGCGGCCGTACAGCGTTGCCGTCTTTTCGGTTTCGGATTGGGTGCGCTCGGGGGGAGCGTAATCCTCGGCGTTGTTCACGGGGTTGCTGCGCGGTACGAACTTACGCACTTCGCGCGCGGGACGCTCGGCGGCCACGGTTTCACTGCGGCGTTCACCACGTTCGGGGCGGTTGCCGCGGCGGCGCGAACGGTTGTTTTTCACGGGGTTGTCATCCGAAGGAGCAATCACCACGTGGCGGTTAGGTTCGCTGCCCACGCTGTAGGACGTGGCGCCTTCCACCTTTTGCACTGCCGTATGGATGATGCGGCGCTCGTAGGGATTCATCGGCTCGAGCGTGGTGCTGCGGCCACTCTTTGCTGCTTGAATGGCAGCTTTACGGGCAAGACCGGACAACGTTTTTTCACGCTTTTCGCGATAGTTGCCGATGTTGATGGAGATGCGATGGTAGGCACCACCCACGCGGTTGGCAACCAAGCTGGTGAGATATTGCAGGGCATCCAGCGTATCGCCGCGACGACCGATGATGAAGCCCAGATCTTCACCTTCCAAGTTCAGTGTGTAATGGCCGTCTTCTTCGGTGGCCGTGATCGTGACTTGCTCTACGCCCATTTTGGCGAGAACATCTTCCAAGAAAGCGACGGCTGCTTTAGCCGCGTCCTTTTCGCGCACGGTGGCGCGAATCTTTGCCGGCGTTCCGCCGAACAGACCAAAGGTTTTCTTTTGCGGCTCTTGCAGCACTTCGACGGTGACATCGTCGGCCGATACACCAAACTCCTCGGCGGCAAGCTCTACGGCCTTTTCAACCGTTTCCGCTTCTTTAATAATTTCTTTAAGCACGGTGGTTAGTCCTTTCCTCTATCGTTAACGGATCATTCCGTTTCTTCGCTGTTTTCTTCGGGCTTTTCTTCGGCAGGCTCTTCCTCGACCTTTTCGGTCTTCGGCTTATTTTTCTTGTTGCCTGCTTTCTTTTCCTCGTTGATCTGCTGAGCCAGCTCGCGTTGTTCACGCGCACGGGCTTCGGCCAAACGCTTTTTATCCTCCGCTTTTTGCTTGCGGCGCTCGGCGTATTCCTTTTCGGCCTGCTCGCGGATCTTCACGGGGTTGTAGATCTGATTGAGAATGAAGGTTTGCAGCACCGCAATCAGGTTGGAGCAGATCCAGTAGATACCCACGGCACCCGGCACCGAGAACGTAATGAACAGCGACATGGCAGGCATCATGATAAGCATCATGGCATTGCTGCAGCCTTGTGCCTGCTGCTGTGCCGCTTGGCCGCCCGTTTGTTTGTTATAATGCATCGACAGCAAGCTGGAAAGCATTGCCGTGATGCCCGAAAGCAACGGAATGAGCCACAGCGTGTTGATGCCGCCGAAGCCTTTTTCGCTCCACGGCTGCTCCAGCATATTTTGGCCAAGGAAGTTAAACTGACCTTCAAATTCCACCATTTCGTCGTAGTAAGCAACGGCTTGCTCTTGCGTATAGAGCTTGGCACCGTTTTGCTCGATGTTGCCGATAGCCAAAACAACGGGTTCTTTGAAATTCTTTAAGTTCTGCATCATACGCAGCTCACGGTAATAGCTGCCCTGCGCAAATTGCTTTTCATCCACTTTACCGGTAGCCACGATAGCATTTACCGAAGCATCGACTACGTCGTTCGGAATGGCCGTGATATGCTTGATGGGTGAATAAATCACCGAAATGATACCGAACAGCACCAGCATTTGAATGAGCATCGGCATACAACCGCCCGTGGGACTGACACCGTGCTTTTCGTACAAAGCCATTTGCTTTTCTTGCATTTTCTTTTGGTCTTTGGCATACTTTTTCTGGATCTGTTCCAGACGCGGTGCCAAGCGCGCACGATCGGCCATACCCTTTTGCGTTTTCAGCGACAGCGGAAACAGCAAAATACGGGTGAGCAGCACGAACAGAAAAATAGCAATGTAATAGTTTGGAATTACATTGTAGATCAGCTTGAGTAAGAACCCAAGCGGGATGGCGATAACATCCAATATGGCGTTCATAGTGCCCTCCTAAAAAATTATTTTCGTTTTTCGGTTTTCTCCGGCACGGGATCATACCCGTGCCCTCCCCAAGGATGGCAGCGACACAACCTCTTTATTGTGAGCCAGCTGCCACGTAATACACCGAACCGCTCGATCGCCTGGATCGCGTAAGAAGAACAAGTAGGAACGAATCTACAGGAGGGCGGAAAATGAGGAGATATGAATTTTTGGTAGAAACGAATCGGCCAAATGAAAACACGCTTCATATCCACAACCCTGCTTTTTTAAAGAGTTGCTCCATAACGGCACAAAGCTCGGTGCTTTTGGCATGGGTAGTGGCATTGCGGGCTACGAACACAAAATCGTAGTTTCCCGTGATATGCGGACGGCACTGACGGTACGCTTCACGAATGATGCGGCGGCAACGATTACGCTGCACGGCACCGCCGATCTTTTTACCCGTGGTGATGCCGATACGCTGCTGCTTGAATTTATTTTTGCGCGCATAAAGCACCAGCAACGGATGCACGTACGTTTTACCGTGATAGTACGCCGTTTTGAATTCTTTGTTTAGTTTGAGCGTGCACATTTTTACCATAGGTTATTCCTCCGGCCACAAAAAAAAGCCGCAGGGCGGCCTTTTTTAATAGGTGAGACGTTTTCTACCTTTCGCTCTGCGGCGAGCCAGCACCTTACGGCCATTGGCAGTTGCCATTCTCTTGCGGAACCCGTGTTCCATTTTGCGATGTCTCTTTTTGGGTTGATAAGTCCGAAACATGGTTGTACCCCCTTTCGCCTCTTGCGAGTTTTTATTATATAACATACTATCCATAAAAGTCAACCCAAATTTACGCTTTTTTAATTTTTCCTTGCAACAACACCGTTTTTTAGCCTCTAAAAGCCTATTTTTGCCGATTTTGCGCGGGGAATGTTTTTTGTATTTGACACCGCCGAAAATTAAAATTCGGTATTGTATTTTTTAATAATATATGGTATAATAAGTTGAATATTATATCTATATATTTATTTATATTATATAAAGAGCTTGGAAGTTGAAAAGGAGAAAAAAGTATGGACAACATTATTCAAGCCTGGGAAGGTGTACTTGAATATTTACGCGCTCAATCCGATATCAGCACCGTGGCGTACGATATGTGGCTTCGCTGCATTGATCCGCTCGGTATTGAAGGAAGTGCCGTCGTGCTGCAGGTGCACACGAATTTTCAGCGCGGCATCATCGAAAGCCAATACGGTGCTCGCATAAAAGACGGTTTTCAGCAGGTGCTGGGTATTCCGTTTGATATCGTGGTCGTTTCGGAAGAAAATAAAAGCAAGCAGGAAGAAGTGAAGGATTTTCCGCAAGCAGAAAATCTGTTTGGTAAAAAAGCTTCCGATTATGAATATTCTTTTGAAAACTTCGTGGTAGGTACGTCTAATAAGTTTGCGCACACAGCGGCGCAGGCGGTGGCTATGAAGCCTGCCGGTGCTTATAACCCGTTGTTTATCTACGGTGGCTCCGGCCTTGGTAAAACACACTTGTTGTACGCTATCTGCAACGAAATTAAAAAGAACAATCCCGATACGCGCATTTTGTATACCAAGGGTGAAAATATCACTGTGGAATTGATCGAAGCGCTTGGTCAAGGCCAAAGCAAAATGTCGGAGTTTCGTGCCAAGTATCGCCAAGTGGACGTGCTGCTGATCGACGATATTCAGTTTATTGCCGGTAAGCAAAGTACGCAGGAGGAATTTTTCCACACGTTTGATGCACTGCATCAGGCAAATAAGCAAATTGTGCTTTCGTCTGACCGTCCGCCCCGCGAGATCGCTACGCTGACAGACCGTTTGCGCAGCCGTTTTGAAATGGGCTTGCTGGCCGACGTGCAGCCGCCGGATTTGGAAATGCGTATTGCGATTATTAAACAAAAGGCGCAGCTGCTCGGCATTGATATGCCCGACGACGTTTCGGAATACGTGGCTTCACAGCTGAAAAACAACGTTCGTCAGCTGGAAGGCGTGGTACGCCGTATGCAAGCACAGTATATGCTGGGCGGTGAACGGCCGTCGATGTTGATCGCACAAGCGGCTATTCGCGATATTCGCAACGATAATCAACCGATTCCGATCACGGTAGACCGTATTATCACCGAAGTGGCACGGTCGATGCAGGTTACGCCCGAGGATATCCGTTCCAATAAAAAATCGGCATCCATCTCGTTGGCGCGTCAGGTAGCGGAATACGTGGTGCGTGAGGTAACCTCACTGCAAATGAAGGAGATCGGCCGTGAGTTTGGCGGCCGCGATCACTCCACGGTGGTATACGCCATTCAGAAGCTGGAGGAGCGTATGGCAGCCAACCCCACACTGAAAGGTCTTGTGAACGATATTATTAAAAACCTTTCGAATAATTGAGTGGAAAACGTTGTGAATTTATGTGGATAAAAAGAAAAACTTTCCACAATTCTTTCACTTTCCACTCACACAAATTCACAGCGTGTGAAGAGCTGAAAAAGTGTTCACAATTCTTCCACACGTATTCACTGTGAATTCACAGAGGTATTTTTACGGGAAAGCCGTTGAAATGATGGGTAGACAAGCTGTTTCAACAAATTCACAGCCCCTACTACAACTACTATAAATAGAATATATATTTTTATAAAAAAAGAAAATTTTTGATGTAACGAAAGGATGAAACACTATGCGTATTTTTTGTGACCGTCAAGCGTTGGCCGATGCTGTAAATAACGTACAGCGCGCTGTAGCCTCAAAATCGGCGTTACCTGCACTGGAAGGTATTTTACTGCGTGCCTCGGGTTCTTCGCTGTTTTTAGCGGGTTACGATATGGAACTGGGCATTACCACCACCATTGAAGCGCAAGTGAATGAGCCGGGTGAAATCGTACTGACGGCAAAGCTGTTTTCGGAAATTCTGCGCCGTATGCCTTCGGATGAGATCTATATTGAAAGTAACGAAAAGAATAACACGGTTATTCGTTGCGGAAATTCCGAATTTACCATTATGGGCTTTTCTTCGGTGGATTATCCGGAGTTGCCCACCATTAATAACGGTGCAGCCATGACGATGCAGCAAAACACCCTGAAGAGTATGATCCGTCAAACGTTGTTTGCGGTGGCGCAAAATGATACGCGCCCCGTACATACGGGCGTGCAGTTTGAGCTGAATAACAAAAATTTGCGTTTGGTGGCTGTGGACGGTTCGCGTTTAGCCATGCGTTGTGAACCGATCAACAGCGAAGAGGAGCTGCAGTTTGTTGTTCCCGGTAAAACGCTGAATGAAGTGCTTAAGCTGCTTTCGGATAACGAAGACCCGTTGTACGTAACGGTCGGCGCTCGTCATATCATTATGGAAATTGGCGGATATTCGGTATTTTCCCGTTTGCTGGACGGTGAGTTCTTGCCGTATCGCAAGGCGATTCCCGCAAGCTCTACCACGGCTATCCGCGTGAACACCCGTGAAATGATCGACGCCGTGGACCGTGCTTCGCTGGTGATCAACGACCGTTTGAAATCTCCGCTGATCTGCCGTTTTAAGGATGATAAGATCTCGCTTTCGTGTATTACGGCGTTGGGTAGTGCTAACGATACCGTAAATGCGAAGATCGACGGACAGCAAGAGGAAATGGGCTTTAACAGCCGTTTTTTGCTGGATGCGCTGCGCAATACCGAAAGTGATGAGGTTTTGATTGAACTGAGCGGTGCACAAGGACCGATGAAGATTTTACCGGTTTCGGGTGAGAGCTTCTTATTCTTGGTGCTTCCCGTGCGATTGAAGAGAGTATGATGAAACAAGTAATTCATACCGAATTTATTCGGTTAGACACGTTAATGAAATTAGCCAGTTTAACTCCTACGGGAGGACAAGCAAAAGAGCTGATTCAAGCAGGTAAGGTGTTTGTAAACGGCGAATGCTGCACGCAGCGCGGAAAAAAACTGCGCGTTGGTGACGTTGTTACCGTTGCCGATGCGCAAGTGGAAGTAATAGGTGAGTAACCATGCAGGTAACACGTTTGTGTTATGACGGTTTTCGTAATTTGAAAACGGGTGAATGGCAGCCGTGTGACGGTGTGAACGTGATACTCGGTGAAAACGGGCACGGAAAAACCAATCTTCTGGAAGCGTTGTGGTTATTTACGGGAGCAAAAAGCTTTCGCGGTGCAAAGGATAGTGAGCTGACGGCTTTTTCAAAAGAGCAAAGCCGTTTGGTGATGGAATTTTCTGCAGCAGGGCGTGAGCAGCAAGCTGAAATTACCATTAAAGGGCGTCGTTCGGCCGTGTTAAACGGGGTGTCGCAAAAATCGGCAGCACAGCTGGCAGGTGTTTTTTGCGGTATCGTATTTTCACCGGCACATTTATCGCTGATAAAAGGTGCTCCGCAGGAGCGGAGAAAGCTGATCGATGCGGCGTATTGCCAATTGCGGCCTGCTTACGTGAAAACGCTTTCGGAATATGCCCGTGTGCTTGCGCAGCGTAATGCGTTATGCAAGGCAAAAAACGTGGGCGATGCTGCCGAAGAATTGTTTGAATTGTGGGACAGACAGCTGGCACAGATCGGTTGTCGCATTATTCAGGCACGAAAGCGGTACATAAAGAAAATGAATCCCGTGGCAAAGAAAATTTACGATGGGCTGTCTTCGGGAAAAGAATCCTTTGATATGCGCTACGTTTCCACCGTACCGTGCGGCGAAGAGGAAACCGCCGCAGAAATTGCGGAAAAGCTGTATGCGGCGCTGCAAGCACATCACCGTGAAGACAGTGCTGCCGGTTTTACTACCATTGGGCCGCACCGTGACGACGTGGAAGTGCTTATTAACGGACACGCGGCTAAAAATTTCGGTTCGCAAGGGCAACAACGCAGTGCCGTACTTTCAATGAAGCTTTCGGAAGCGTCGCTTTTGGAAGAGGTAACGGGTGAAAAACCGATTGCCTTGCTTGATGACGTGATGAGTGAGCTGGATCTGTCCCGTCAGGAATACATTTTAAATCATATTCAGGATTGGCAGGTATTCATTACGTGCTGTGAGCCGACACCGCTGATGCAGGGTGGGCGTCAATTTTTAATGAAAGACGGTATTCTTTCCACATAACGGTACAAGCAGGTGGAAACATTATGTATTTATATTTAGGGCAGGAAACTGTGGTTCCGATGCGCGAAATTGTGGGCGTATTTGATATTGATAATACGACGGTTTCTAAAACCACCCGCGATTTTTTATCGCAGGCAGAAAAAAGAAAAAAGGTAATTACCGTGAGTGATGAATTACCGAAAAGCTTTGTGGTTTGCTATTCGGAGCAAAAAGGTACCACGGTATATATATCGCAGATCTCTTGTGCGACTTTATTAAAACGAGCAAAAGCATTACGTAATTTTAAGAAATGAGAGGGCATTCAGTATGAGTACGGAAATGGAAAAGGATGTAAATCTTACTACCGAAGCGGAAAACAAACCGTACGACGAAAGTCAGATCCAAGTATTGGAAGGTTTGGAAGCCGTCCGTAAACGTCCCGGTATGTATATCGGTTCGACGGGTCCCCGCGGTCTGCATCATTTGGTGTATGAGATCGTGGATAACTCCATCGACGAAGCGTTGGCGGGATATTGTACCCATATTGAAGTGGATATTTTGCCGGATAACGTGATCTCCGTGCGCGATAACGGCCGTGGTATCCCCGTGGGTATTCACGAAAAGATGGGTATTCCCACTGTTACCGTGGTTCTCACCGTGCTGCACGCAGGCGGTAAGTTCGGCGGCAGCGGCTATAAGGTGTCGGGCGGTTTGCACGGCGTGGGTTCTTCGGTGGTTAACGCCTTGTCAAAATGGCTGGAAGTGGAAATTTCTCGCGAGGGAAAGGTATTCTATCAAAAATTTGAACGCGGTGTAGCCGTAACCGATCTGAAAGTGATCGGTACTTCGGAAAACGACGGTACCTTGGTGCGGTTTAAGGCGGATGCCGAAATCTTCACCGAAACGACGGAATATGAATATGAAGTGTTGGAAACACGCTTGCGTGAACAAGCATTTTTGAATGCCGGCTTAAAGATCACGCTCACCGATCGTCGCAACGAAGA
>JAZQTE010000014.1:0-1202 GCA_045630505.1 Acutalibacteraceae bacterium
GATACCACGTATTAAACGGCGGCAGGTACGGAAACACATGCTGCAAAAACATATATAATTCCCGTGGGGATACCGAAGATAATTCCGCTCCCGACATCTCCGAAGCGGTGTGTCGCATCACGGGATACACAGCAGCCTCGCTTTCCCACGCCTTGGCCACCTCCGCCACGGTTTCGGGATCGCTGAGCAGCGAGATCACGTCGGGCTGCATAGCGGTAAATAAGCCGAACTCCTCGCGGTCCTCATCATTGGTGTACACAATGGCTTGTCCGTCAAATAGGGCGGCAGCGCTGCCGTTATCACTCACGTAGAATTGAATGAACGGCACCTGCCCGTAACACTCCCACAACGCCCGTATACGGTACACCAGCAAATCGTCATTCAAAAGCGGCGGAAGCGTTTCTACCAGCCGAATCACAACGCACCCTCCCACGCAGGAAGAGTATTCAACATCACGTTTAAAAGACGGTAGGTGTTCTCCACATCGGCATCGTCCAGCACACACGAGGGAGAATGGATATACCGACACGGCAGCGACACCGCTGCCACGCGAGCGCCCTCTCCTGCTGCTTGGAATTGGGCCGCATCGTTGCCGCCTGCAATCATATGCTTGGTTTGTGCCGGAATCCCTTCGGCCGCGGCTAAACGGAAGATCTCGTCAAACAAGGCTTTATCGTACATCGTGGCTCTGTCCATAAACGATACCACGGGGCCCCCGTTTACGTGGCACACTTGCTTCTCTTCAGGCGTATCCATAATATCCGACGCCGTGGTAGCATCCACCGCTACCGCAATTTCGGGCTGTACGGCAAACGCTGCCGTAACCGCACCGCGGCCGATCTCCTCACGAACGGTAAAAACGATCGTAACATCGTATTCGGGGGTAGTTTTCGCCAGTGCCAGCAGTATAGCGCAGCCTGCACGGTCATCCAACGCTTTAGAAGCAAAGCGGTGCTCGCCAAGTGCTGCAGGAGCATCCGAGAAATACACGGCATCACCTACGCGGCACACCGATTCAGCCTGCGCACGATTTTCGGCACCGATGTCGATGAGTAGACTTTCTTTGTTGGGAACGGTTTTCTTTTCATCGCCACTGCACTGATGAATGGCGCGGCTGCCAATAACACCGCTGTGACCGTTTACCGTTACGCGGCGGCCAAAGACGATATCCTTGGAGATACTGCCCACACAATCAAAACGCA
>JAZQTE010000015.1:0-1683 GCA_045630505.1 Acutalibacteraceae bacterium
AAGGAGTTGGGGGGGCAACTTGTCTTCCTAAGACCGCTTGGCCCCCGACTTGGTGAAAACGAAGCCAAAATGAAGATCGCGATGTCGGAAGCTGCTTTGAAAGAAAAAGAAGCCGAAGCACAAAAGATCGCCACCACGGCCGAAAAGATTCAAGCCGCTAAGGCACTCGAAGAATCCTACGCCGCCGAGCAGGCTGCCGAAGAAGCACGCCGCGCCCGTGAGCAGGCCACGCTGGAAGCGGATATTATCGTTCGCACCGAAGCGAAAAAACGCCAGCTCGAGCTGGAAGCCGAAGCCGAAGCCGAGCAGATCCGCCGCAAGGCGCAGGGTGAAGCCGATGCTATCTACGCTAAGATGGAAGCCGAAGCACGCGGTATGGAAGAAATTCTGAAAAAGCAAGCTGCCGGTTTTGCCGAAATCGTGAAATCTGCAGGCGGCGATCCGCAAGCGGCCCTCAAGCTGCTTATTGCCGATAAGCTGGAAGACCTGATGCGTGTTCAGGTGGATGCCATCAAGAACATTAAGATCGACAAGGTCACCGTTTGGGATAACGGCCAAAACAAAGACGGCAAAAACGCTACTGCCGGTTTCATTTCCGGTATGATGCAGTCGGTACCGCCGCTGGAAGAAGTGTTCGCGATGGCCGGTATGCAGCTCCCCGAAATGCTGGGAAAGAAGAAGGAAGAAGCACCCGTCGTTGCCGACGACAAGGCTGACAACGAATAATCAGTAAAACTAAAAGCACCCGCGAGAGCGGGTGCTTTTGGTTTTTATAGGCAAAAAAATCCGAAAGCAAAAGCTTTCGGATTTTGGCTGGGATGGCAAGAATCGAACTTGCCCGGGCAGAGTCAAAGTCTGCTGTCCTACCACTAGACTACATCCCAAAAGTGTGGGGTGGGAGATGGGATTCGAACCCACGATCTTCAGTGCCACAAACTGACGCGTTAGGCCAACTACGCTACACCCACCATATCTGGCGCGCCTGAAGGGACTCGAACCCCTGACCCTCTGCTTAGAAGGCAGATGCTCTATCCGCCTGAGCTACAGGCGCCTGTGTACCGTTTCACAAAGAACGGAGTGGCATTTTAGTGGAGCGGGTGATGGGAATCGAACCCACACAACCAGCTTGGAAGGCTGGGGTTCTACCACTGAACTACACCCGCATACGACGCTCGAATTACCAAGCGAAGACTATAATACCACAAGGGGTATCTCCGTGTCAAGACATTTTTTGCAGGAATTTCTATTTTATAAAGATGTACCGTTGATTCGAAGAAACACCCACGGTTTTTCCGAGCGGTACCACTGCCGTAACGCGTGCCGTTTGCTCGGCAAGCGCCGCCAATTCCCTTTCTACGTTCTTGTAATGGGCAATTGTCATACGGTCGTCGCACAGTGCCGTTACCGCTTTAAATGCGGCCTCAAGATCGGTTTGCGGCTGCAAATGACGTTCAAGAAACAGCGCCACCACGACAGCGTGCATTTCCGCTTGCTTCACCACGGGCTCTCCCCAATTCGTATGCTCCAAAAGTTCGGCAAGCTGAACGGCGCTCACGGTTTGCTCCCCCACGGAAAGCAAGCCTGCGGCTTCAGTGAGCGCAAGCGTAACGCCGCCGTTCGGCCACGCGGCCAGCTGTCCGAGCGAGCGCGTGGAAAAGCTCCATACCGAACCGCAGGAATCCC
>JAZQTE010000016.1:0-9789 GCA_045630505.1 Acutalibacteraceae bacterium
CCTTTTCGATTGCGTAGTTTTTCCCTTCCACCTTGATATTTCCGCTGCCGTGAATAAAATAAAACAGCAAATACTCTTTGGTAACGTGAGGATATCCCAATGTGGAATGTTCTGCCGACATACCGACCGTGTGATTGAGCCGATATCCGAACGGCGTATCATATTGTGTTTTGTTGTATTTAGTAATCATTTGGACACCTCACTTACACAGCAGTATTATACATATAAACCGCCGCAAAGTCAATTTTATATTCAATAAATATGTGTTATACTGTAATCACTTTCAAGAATTGGGGATAGTATATGAACTTCGATTTACATACACACACCGTTAATTCCGATGGCAAGCAAACCGTATTTGATATGTGTGATTCGGCCATCGCCCACGGTGTGGACGGCATCGCCATCACCGACCACGCCGATATTAACTTTTTCGAAGAACGCCGTGTTGAGGAGCGCATTTCGCAGTGCGCCAAGGAGGTAGCCGCCGCTAAAGAGATCTACCGTGATCGGTTGCGTGTATTTATGGGTGTGGAGCTGGGCGAATATGCTTGCGATCCTGCTAAAGGCGCACATACGTTAACACTTGCACCCTACGACGTAGTGCTCTGCTCGGTGCATTTTGTCCCCACAGCGCGTTGGGACGTAGCGTATAGCCGCATCAATTTCAGTGATCCCGCCATCAGCGACGAAGAGGTAGCTGCGTATATGCACGGTTATTTTCAAGCCTTGGCCGAAAATTCCGCCGCATTCGATTACGACGTACTGGCACATATCACCTGCCCTGCTCGCTATATCACGGGACGTCACCATCGCGCTACCGATGTAATGAAATCCAAGGACCTGGTGGAAACGATTTTAAAAAACATGATCGCCAAGGATGCCGCCTTAGAGTTCAACGCCTGCGGTTGGTGCTGCGAATCCTTCGGCTATTACAACGCCCAAAACGAAGAGGTATTCAAAATGTACAAGGAAATGGGCGGTAAAAAAGTCACGATCGGCAGCGACGCACACACCGTGACCGGTGTTGGACGCGGAATCGATAAGGCCAAAGAATTCCTGCGCAGCTACGGTTTCGAAAACTATTGTTACTACGAAAACCGAGAGCCTCGTTTTTTGCCGTTATAAGCAGCCAAAACCGCCGTGCAATATTGCACGGCGGTTTTCTTCAGTTCAACAGTATATCCTCAAAAAACGCACTTTGAAAGCCGTTTTCACCCAAGAGCACGAACAGTGCTTTTATTTTTTCTTCAAAGTCAGGCTGATACGCCGGGTAATCGGGGTAAAAGTATTGCTCGTGAATCATTACGAACACGGAATCGCGCCCTAAATACGGTACGATTTTCTTCAACGCATCTTCCTTGTTAAACAAGTTTATTACCATATTGATAGCTGCGTGCGTAATACCGTCCTTGTGCACAAGCTCTCCCCGTCGGGCGCGAGCTCCTTCTTCGGCATTTAAGTTATACGATGCGCGCGGCGCTTCTGCCGTGCCGTATAATCCAAGCAGCCCTTTTACCGTTTGATCCTTCAGCGCCCGCACGCCGTCTTCGGTGGCCACACAATAATGCACCGTGGTGGTGCTCGCCAACGAAGCCTCACCTGCAAACCGCAAGATTTCTTCGTGTACGGCTCGACAATCATCAAGCACCTCGCCATACGGTGAAAATTCATACGGGCGTTCGTTTTCCAAACGAGAATGGAAGGAAAGCTTCAGCCAATCAGCGTTAGCCCTCCATTGTTCCCTCCAACGCACAGGAACCTGCGACAGCGTAAAATACGGCATTTCATAGAACAGGTTGAGTTGCACCTTCAACCCCAATTCCTCGTGCAGCCGCTTATACATCGCCAAATACGGATGTTCAAACAGATCTTGGCTGTTATTCTCCGTTAGTTCTTTTAAAAAACGAATATTGTCATCAACGGTAAAACAAAACGTTTTCAAATCCCCATCTCCTATTACTGCGCCATCAAGATAGCAAACAAAAAAGACACGATCGTCAACACCACGAAAAACAGTATACCATTTCGTATGGATTTCAGCAATTTCAGCTTACGGTACATAAGATATTCTGCCTTTTCCGTTTCGGTAAGCGGTACTTCATACACCGTATAGAATTCCGTGCTTGACGTTTCTCCGTTATCGTATACGTAAGCATACACACCCTCGGGGAGTTCAGCGCCTTCCTTCACCAACTGCGCGTAAGCGCTATTTTCTTCTTTACTGCAAGGAAGCTTCTGCAGCAGATCGTATTCAAACCGATATTTCCTAAGCTGTTCTTTTAAATCGTGAATATCTCTTGCCATCGTTTAAAACCTCCCTTGTACTTTCCTTGATTATACCACGGGAAAATTATCAGCGCAAGTCTAAATGTCAAAAGACGGCTGCCGCTTGGCAGCCGTCTTTTTGGGTTAAATATAGCGCTGTGCGTTCGGCTTATGCAACCTTACTCTTTGCTTCGTTAACGCCGTTCGTCAACGCAGTACCGCACTCTACAACGATATCGTTCTCACCATCGGTCAGAATAATATACCCTTGTGCCGTGTAACGGCGTGCCGCAAACTCTTCGGCAGTAATATTTGCGCCCTTTGTTACGACCACCGTAAAGTCGATGTAACGGTTGGTGTAGTCGAGCAACTTCATATTCTTGCCGATTTCATATGCAACCGACTTTTTCCAATAGGTGCTCTCATTCGTCGGATCCATCGCTTTTACATCATACATACCATTATCACGTACGATCATCGAGCCGATTTCTTTAACGGTATAATCCACGCCGTTGTACTTCAGCGTCAGCACGGTTTCTTCGGCATCTACCAATTCATTAAACGAAAACGCCATATTCATACGAGTGAGGAAGCGAATACCGTCATAAGCATCTGCACCCACTCGGCGCAAGGCTGTACCAACAGTGTCAACCGCAAAATTCTGTGTTTCAATCGGCACGAATTCTGCCGTTACCGCAGCACCGGCTTCGGGCATTACAAACGTAAACGTATCGCCGCTAAACTCTCGGCTACCAAAGCTTTCGGAAGAATTTGTCAATTCTTTATTCAAAATCTTCGTTACCTGACCGGTCACCGTGGAAGTATATTTAAGCGAACCGGGCACCATTAAATAACCATCCTTCGCCTTCACTTCTACGGTTACTTCCGTGCCGCCTTCAACGCCCTTCAGAGAATCTGCGCTTTCTTGATAATCGGGTGCGAAATTCAGTTCGCCATTTTCAACATCAATATCCGCATACACGTTACCAATGCTCGTACACGCTGCTTCAACGATGCAGATGTTATCGTAATACGTTTCGCCCACCGTACCGACGGCACGCAAATTGAACTCATAGCCTTCATTTGCACTAATCGTCGACGGCGTAGTAAAGGTGATGCTGTACGTTCTCCACTCCACGTTGCCCGACTTCAAATTGTAACCGCCTTCGAGCTTCGTGCCGCCTTCTGTCTTACCGAAGTTCTTATCGAAGTAGATTTGGCCATAGCCTTCACCGATGTTTCTGTAATCAAAGGAGAGAATATACTTCGTATCCGGCTTCATTCTGTCAAGAATTTTGTTTTTAAACCGTGTGCCGCCGCTCACGGTACCCTCTGCGGCGCTTTCTGCTCTTATAATCTGCATACCCACGGAGTTGTTTGTACCAACGCCATCCAAAATACAATCAGCGCCGGCCCAGTTAACCCACTTTCCTTGATCAAAATCACCGTTCAGCAAAATGTTAGAGTTCACCATCACATCAAAGGTGTACCGTGTGTCAAAGTCAGCCGATTCCGCAGTTACAGTCGTTGCGCCGGCACCAACACCGGTCACAACACCGTTTTCAACCGTTGCTACGCTTTCATCAGCGCTCGTCCAAGTCAGTGCAGGTGCCGCAGCACCGTACGGCGTTGCGTACAAGCACACAGCGGCGGTGGAGCCAACCGAAAGGCTCACTTTATCATTAACAGTGGTAAACGAGGTAGCCATTGCAGGAAGCTTAGTAAAGGTAATATTATCAAACCACGTCGTGCCATGCTGACCACGGGAGGCAAACATAATTTCCCAACCGGCATTACCCTTGATAAGATCCGTAGTTTTAAAGAAATAGGTGATACGACGCCAATCTACCTCGCCGGAGGGTAAATAAAATGTCTTGTTACTGACTTTAGATCCAACATTGTTGTACGAACCGGACTGTACCACACCAAAGCCATCAGCAATATTACCGAAATAAAGTCTTCCATAGCCCATACCGGTGTTCTTATAATCAAAGCTCAGTACATAGGTCGTATTCGGCTCTAAATTACCCGTAATACTGTTGCCATAATACGGACCGGGGCCATTGTTGTCGGGACCGTTCGACTCGGGACGAACGCTTTCCAAACCCCAAGTGCCGTCTTTGCCGACACCCTCTTTCACGTTGGTGGAGCTCTTCCAGTTAGCGTTGCCGTTTTCGAAATCACCGTTAACAAAGAAGTTTTTCAGTTTCACCGTTACCGTACATTTTGCCGGTGCAATATCCAAGCCCTTTGCCGTAGCGCTGATCGTTGCAATGCCGTCACCAACAGCCGTTACTACCCCGTTTTCCACGGTGGCAACAGCCTCGTTCGACGTAGACCATTCAATTTCAGGGAAAGCAGCCTCGGCAGGAGAAGCCGATACGGCAAGTTCTGCCGTGCCATTCAAATCGAGGGTTAACACGGATTGATCCAAAGCGATGCTCTCGGCTTTAATATCTGACGTTACACTCACAACACACGATGCAGTCAGCCCGTTTGAGGTAGCGGTGATCGTTGCAGAACCGGGGAGCTTTGCCGTCACCTTACCGTTTTTATCCACAGAAGCCACAAGCTCATTATCACTTGTCCACACCGGACGATTCATCGTAGCGCTCTCCGGTGCCGTGGGGCTGGCCGTCAACGTTGCTTCCTCACCGAGTTTAAGATCCAGTGTCGTTTTATCCAAAGCAATTTCCGTAGCGGTACCGTGGCGGTACATCGTTACGTTATCAATATAAATATCATTACTGCCGCTGTTTCTGATATAAACAACCGCTCGGCCGGCATTAAGGCCCGATGAAGCGGTTGTTAAAGTATACGAAAACCGCGTCCACGTATCTTTGTTTACACCGCTGGCTTTTTTGTCACCGTTAGCCGTGGTTGAATAGACATACAAGGGTGCCACGTTAGAAGCAACATCACCCTTAACGTCGAAAGAAATGGTATATTTTGTGCTGCCGGCAACGGGAAAACCGCAATATGATTTCCTGGTACCCGCAGGGACCTTCAACACGTGATTAGAGGGATCGTGTTCATCAAGAACAACCTCACAAACACCATCTTTAATGATATTCGTAGTCCATTGGGCTACCATGTTGGCGGCCGACGCTTCAAAATCACCGCCACTGATCAATTCACCGTCAAAAACAACGTGCACCGTGCAAGAATGGCTCTCGCCTGCCGCGTTCGTTGCCGTGACGGTGGCTGTGCCTTCCTGTGCCTTCGCAACATAAAAGACACCCTGCGTCGCATCCTTCATCGTCAAAAGGCCGGAATTATCCACCTTCCACGTTAACGATTCAGTGTACACTTTTCCGTCGAGCGTTAACGGCCTTACCGCCTGATAGACTCGATAATCCGACGACGTTGAATTCGGCTTTGCGACAAACAGTTCATCCTTTTCCAGTTTAAACGTGTCGCCCTCCGCGGCCGCAGGCAACACGATGCCCGAAAGAGCAAAGGTAATAACCATAACAACGGCCAGCAACAACGCCAGAGATTTACGCAGTGTTAACATAACAAATCTCTCCTCGCTTAAAATTTGCAGGATCAAGGTGCGCTTTTTCACACCTATACATAGTATATTAACAGACTAAATATAAAAAATCAATATGCGTAAGTGCTAATACAACAAAAAAAGTGATAACTTGTTTGTTTTTTTGTTTAAAAAGACAACGCGGCACATCTGTTTCCGCTTTTCTATCAAAAACAGTGTCAAAAAAAGATGTGCAGAAAATCTGCACATCTTTTTTTACAGAATTTTTTAGATACGCGCAACGCCCGTTTCCTTAGCGGTCTTCACAACCGCTTCGGCCACGACCTGCGCCACTCTCTTATCGAGAGCAGGAGCAATGATGTTTTCTTCAGTGATCTCGTCATCGGGGATAAGCGAAGCCAGCGCATACGACGTAGCCACCTTCATTTCCTCGTTAATGCAGGTAGCGCGACAATCCAGCGCACCACGGAAGATACCGGGGAATGCAAGCACGTTGTTGATCTGGTTCGGGAAATCCGAACGGCCCGTACCCACCACGCGAGCGCCCGCAGCCTTCGCAATGTCGGGCATAATTTCGGGCGTGGGATTCGCCATCGGGAACAAAATGCTGTCGTTGGCCATGGACTTCACCATTTCGGGCGTTACCAAATTGGGAGCAGAAACACCGATAAACACATCGGCACCTGCCAATGCATCCGCCAGCGTACCCTTTTTGTGTTCCAAATTGGTGACCTTCGCCACTTCTTCCTGCGCAGGATTGTTGTTTTCGTCGCCTTCGCAGATAATACCGAAGCGGTCGCAATACGTGAGATGCTTCACACCCATATTCATCAGGTGCTTACCAATGGCAATACCGGCCGAACCGGCACCGTTAATAACCACCTTCACGTTACCGATCTCTTTTTTCACCAGCTTAAGCGCATTGATGAGCGCAGCCGCCACCACGATGGCGGTACCGTGCTGGTCGTCGTGGAAAATCGGAATATCGCAAATCTCCTTAAGCTTGCGTTCGATCTCGAAGCAGCGAGGTGCGGAGATATCCTCCAAGTTGATACCGCCGAACGAACCCGAAAGCAGATAAATGGTACGTACGATCTCATCCACGTCTTTGGATTTAATGCAAAGCGGGAACGCATCCACGTCGGCAAACGCCTTAAACAGCGCACATTTACCTTCCATAACGGGCATACCTGCTTCGGGACCGATATCACCAAGGCCCAAAATGGCCGTACCGTCGGTGATCACCGCCACCAAATTGGAACGGCGAGTCAGCTCGTAGGATTTATTCACGTCCTTGTTGATCTCCAAGCAAGGCTCGGCAACACCGGGCGTATAGGCAAGAGAAAGATCCTCACGAGAGTTGATGGGAGCGCGGGAGATCACTTCGATCTTGCCGCCCCATTCGTAATGCTTTTTCAGCGATTCAGCTCTGATATCCATTGATTAGTCCTCCCACGGGAATTTGTATTGCGTGAGGCCAAGCTCGTCACGCACGGCAATGATTTCCTTTTGCACAGATTCGTTGATCGGCACACCGTCTTTACGGGCCAAACGGATCTCGTATTCCTTTTCACCGGCGGTGTAGATTCTGTCGGCACCGGGAGCCTTCTTGGAGGCGCGCATGCTGCGCGTGATCTCACCGGCCTTTTTACGGGCGACTTCCTCGCCCATAAAGTGATCGGTATCGATAGCGATGAACCAGTGACCGAGCTGATACGGACGAATGTTGCCGTTTTCATCTTTACCGTCGAGCGCCTTACCGTAGGCACCGTCTTGCAGAATGGAGGAGAAGAATTCTACCGCCAGCGCAAAGCCGTAGCCCTTGTAGCCGCCCAGATCTTCGCCGATACCGCCAAGCGTGGTGAGCGCTGCCGTGCCGTTGCGAATCTTCTTCAGCGCCACGCCGGCATCGCCTTCCACGGCCGAACCGTCGTCAGCAATAATGGTGCCGGGATGCACGTCTTCACCGATGCGCTCGTAGTATTCCACCTTACCGTTTTGAGTGATGGAGGTTGCGCAATCGAAGTTAAAGTCAAACGCTTCGTCGGTAGGTACACCGATGGTGAACGGGTTGGTACCAAACATACCCTCCACACCGTGCGTGGGAGCCACCGAAGGACGAGCGTTCGTACCCGTCATACCGATGCAGCCTGCTTTGGTAGCCATCGAGCTGTAATAACCGGCAATACCGTAGTGGCAAGAGTTGCGCACAACCACCATGCCCATACCGTACTCCTTGGCCTTGGCAATCGCCATGCTCATCGCCTTATGGCCGATAACCTGCCCCATGCCGTGATGACCATCAATAACAGCCGTGGTGGGCGTTTCCTTCACGATTTCGATTTCGGTAACCGCGTTTTGAATACCCGCCTTAATACGATCCAGATACACGGGCTTGAAACGGTTTACACCGTGAGATTCGATACCGCGTTTGTCGGATTCCAACAACACGTCTGCACAGATTTCTGCATCTGCACGCGGAATACCGTAACCAACGAAAGCATCGATTACGAAATTCGTAATTGTTTTCCAATCCACAATGTTCGTTTTTGCCATTTTCAATTACCTCCTGTTTTTCAAAAAAAGAGTACACCTACCCCAAGTGAATAAGTGCACTCTAAATCTCCGTAAAAAATTATACCACAAATGCTGTGTTTGTCAACAAAAAGCAACGCATTTTCCGTATAATCCTATGGAATATTTTATTTTTTAAGTCGGATCTTATCTTTACCCGGCAGCGCCAACATAGGAATAAAGCGATCCAAGCCGGTAAAGGTAAGCAACAGCAGCGAGCCAACGATAATAAAGCTTAAATAGTTGTGGCCGATCATATCCACGGGAGTAAACTTAGCAAGCGGATACACAGCCGAAGCTATGCCTGCAAAAAACACAGGGAAACAGTGCCACGGAATCATTTGCGAACCGTAAATACCCATAGCCGATGTGAAGGTTGCAAGGCGTAAGCGCAATTGATACGCCGATTTTTCGCTGTCGCACTCCACGTTTCTCTCTACGACGTTGCGGATGATCGGCGACATCGTTGCCACTTGTGCAGCTTCATCAGCAAGCGCCATATTACCGGCCAAGCAGAGCACGCCGCACCAGCCCATCAGCTGCGGAACGTTTTTCGAAATCTTCACCACTAAGTTGGCGAGCGGCGCAAAGGCGTTCATACTGTTCATAATACCGCCAAAGGCCGAAACCCACAGCATCATTACAATAACCCAGCTACCGGCGTCGCCAAAACCAACGAGTAACAAATTGTTAAGCCACGTAGAAACATCACACGTGCCGGCAAACAAGCCACAAATCAACGATGATACCATACCGGCCGACAAACAGATCATCGTGTGGAATTTCATAAAGGAAAGAGCGATAACTACAACCAGCGGAATTACCATATAGTACGGTACTCCCCGTTCCACTTGTTCAAGCAAAGCAAGCGCCGAGGGACGTTGTTCCTGCAAAGCGAGCCGCGCCTCCTCGGGAATTTGAGAAATGGCCGCCGCCACATCACCTTGCACGTTGGGCAGCTCAAAAACGAACACACCAACCAGCACGTAAACCACAAGCGCAATGGCCAGAGAAGAGAAAGCCCAAATCAGCTGATGCTTCAAGCGATCAATAATCTTTACGTCCTGCATACCGCAAGCAAGCACCGTCACGTCGGAGATCATACCAACATTATCGCCAAAGCACGAACCGCCCGCAACGGCACAAAGGGTGAGCATTAATTGACCACCCACCAAGTGATTCAACCACAAAAAGATCGGCGCACATGCCGCAAACGTGCCCCACGAGGAGCCGGTTGCAATAGAAAGAAGACAGGTCACGACCATAGCAACCGGAGCTATCGTACGTGCGGTAACGCCCATCTTCAAGGCCAAATTGATAAGCGCCGCGCCAACGCCCGTAGCCATAAAGCATTCCGCCACACCATAGGCAAACATTAAAATAAAAAAGATTAGAACAATCTTTTTTACCGAACGCAGGCAACGGTCAAACGCTCTCTCAAAATTGGTGCG
>JAZQTE010000017.1:0-5035 GCA_045630505.1 Acutalibacteraceae bacterium
GGCAAAACGGCTGTGTGGGAGCTGGAGCTTGCTGCTAACGAAACCAAAACGTTGGATTATGTAATTCAAGTTAAAGACAGTATGGATCTGTGCGAAGACGGCATTGTGGAAGGCACGGCCACGCAAGTGGGCGATACCACCATTGAGCCTTGCCACGAATTGTACATTGAACGTGCAGTAAACAAGGCCGATGAATACTATGTAAACAACGCCATTTTGGCATTGGAAGATTGTACGTGGACTGACCTGATGTACGTAAGTCAGGTGTTTAACGTAGCGTATACGAACTGCTTCACAGGCTTCCGCAAGGATAATGTTTACAGCGGTTACAGTGCCGCCGATGTGCTGGAAAGTGTTATTCACGGTAATGGCACGGTGTCATACAGTTACATTAAGGAAAACGGCGATAAAGCATCGGGCTCCGATAACCATTTGGATAACGTAGCCCCCACGTTGTATGGTGGTACCGAGGTAAGCGGGGCCATTAGTGGTGTGAAAGGCGAGCCTGCCACCAAAGTGCGCGAAAGCGATTTGATGGTGGGTGACGTGATTATCGTTAAAAATAGCGGTGCAGTTACGGCGTATATTTATTCGCTGAAAGGCCTTAACCGCATAAAGGCCACCGGCGGTACGGAGCTTGCAGATATGGCGGTATTGGATACGCTGACGCAGAGCCAAGCATACATCGTTCTGCGCACCCGTACCGGCCTTAAATCCACCAAATCCTCCGATCCCGAGCAAACGCCTGCTTCCGAAAGCTACACGCCCGAACAAGCGGCGCTGATTAGTACGGCCGAAGCGTATTTGATGCGTGGCCAAAAGGTGCAATATGCAGACACCAAGTTTGGCTATACGGGCACCACTACGTATAACGGAGTGGCTAACGAATACCGTTGGCGTTTGCGTGAAGACCGTCCCGAAGATTGCACAGTGGATTACACGAAGTATATTAACTGTTCGACTTTTTGCTTCGACAGCTACTATTTCGGCTTGGGTTATCGTTTGTTCAACAAGAACGAATCGTACACGTGCGCCCAAATGGTTGCCAACTCTGCCGCAAGCAAAGACAATTTGCGTGAATTCTATTATACCCGTGCGGTGACTGATGAACACACCGACGAAGAAAAACAGCAAGTCGAAGAAACCTTTATGAACACCATTCAGCCGGGCGACCTGCTGATTATCCTGCGTGCGAATGACTCCAGCAACCATGTGATGATGTACATTGGTAACGGCAAAATGATTCACGCGACCGGTTCTACCTACCGCTACAACACCAACGGCAAGGGTGCGTATGACCAAGCAGAAGCAGGTATTCGTTACCATCAAGTGTGGGACTATTTCTTCCGTGAAACCAGTTCCAACTATACGTTTGGCACGCGTCTTACCACGCTATGCGTGGTGCGTCCCTTGAATGCTTATACGGGAGAAATTCCTCAAAACAGCATTAACCGTATGGAGAACCTGAAGGGTGTAGTGGCGCAGAAGCTTTCATCGCACCGTGCGGCAAACACCGTGAGTGCCGGCGATTCCCTGACGTTCACGTTTGATATTCGCAACACGAACAATGAAGCCAAAGTGCTGGATATTACCGAAACGCTTCCCGAAAGCGTTACCTACGTATCGGGAGCACAAGTGGTAGACGGCAACACCTTGAAATGGACAGTGACTGTGCCTGCTAACAGCACGCTTCAAGTGCCGTACACCGTGCGCGTGAACGCCGACACGGCAAGCGGTACCACCATCACCACTACGTCTACGGTTGGTGGCGTGGCTCTGGATTGCCCCGATGTTACGGTGGGCAACACCTTAACTACCGAAGAACAAGCGGCTATAACGGCGGCAGTTTCTCAAATCAAGGAAGAAGGTACCACGCTTACCCATTTGGCGCTTGTTAACGAGATTTATGCACGCGCCGGCCTCGATACCGCTTTTGCCGATATCGACCTTGGCGTAGTAACGCTGGGCGAAAAAGGCGTGTTTACTTCGATGCCGAACACCTCTAACGTAAACTACTTACTGGCAACGGATACCGAGTATCGCCGAATGCTGGCACCCACGATGTACGGCGGCAACCGTTTGTACACGCCGCTGTGGGATCACGATCGTTCGCGTTTGCCTGCCGAGGCCGATTTGATGGTGGGCGACGTGATTGTTCACCGCGTATCCGAATCCAAATACGTTACTTATTTGTATGATGGCAGCGAAAAGCTCTATGCACTCGCCACTGCAAGTACAGACACAATGCTCGCAGAAGCGCGCATGAACTCGTTGATTGGCCGCTATACCTATGGCACGCCCAGCCACTATTTCGCTGTGCTTCGCCCGTCACTGGCCGATTAAGCGTACAAGTGATCCGACTTCTCTCCGAAGATCGCGACAATAAAAACAGCCCGAACAAATCGTTGATTTGTTCGGGCTGTTTTGGTTAGTTAAAGAAGGGATGATAATACGGGGCTTTTTCCAGCAGCTTGCGGCGCAAAGCGCGAAGCTTGGCGCGGGCTTCCAGCCAATAGTCTGCTTCGGGCTGCGCGGATAACACGTACTGCACACGCCCCTCCAGACTGTCGAGATACCGCAGGGCTGCGGCTTCGGGTTCGTTTTCATCGTAAAATTCGGTGCGGCCGCCGCGCCGAATGGCATCGGCAGGGCCGTAGGTGAACAAGTAATGTAATTCCTGACGAAGCGCTCGGCGATAGTCGCGCGGAACGTGAGGTTCTTCGTTCACAGTGAGGCCCGTGACGGTTTGACGGTCGGCATTTGTTACAAAGTGGGTCTTCTTTTCGTTCACGGTGAAGCCCTCTTTGTCAAGCAGGGCGCACGCCTTGGTGTAGGCGGCGTACAGCGGCTTGTTGCCCGAGATCGTGATATCGTCACAATAACGGGTGTAGGAAAGCCCTTGACGCTCACAGTAAGCGCCCATCACGTCGTCAAAATGCTTCAGAACCAGATTCGAAAGCGTGGGCGACGTGGGAGCACCTTGCGGAAGTACGTCTTCAAAACAACACAATCTGGTGAGCATCGCCCCGATATGCTTGGGGAAGTTTCCGCTGTGGGACGCCGAACGCATCACTTGGTCGAACCGAATGGAGGGGAAGAAATCCTGCAGATCCATTTTGAGCAAATAGCGTTTTTGGCAGTGGGGCGCCGCGTTAGCAGTGAGAACGCCGCCCTTGCGATAGGCCGTGGCGTAGGGCGAGATGGGAAGCTTTTCCAAGATTTCGGTTAGTATATAGCGCTGTGCACTTTTCAGAGAGATCATCGGTGCGTGAATGCGACGCACACCGCCGTTTTTCTTTTTCAGCGTAGCCGTTACGTAGTACCGATTGGTATACCGCAGCAGACGGAACAAGTCGCGGTGCGTTAAGTGCAGCACGCCTGCTAACTGGTGCGTGTCGCGAATAAAGGGAAGAGAGGAGCGGGCAACGTGTGCTTGCGCTTCGTCCACCGCGTTCGTGAAACCAACGCGGTTCACATACGGCATATCCATACGTTCAAAAAATACAGTGTTCAAGGTTTTATCGGTAAACACATTGCTCACCCCTTTCGATGAAGATAAAATACCCCCGACAGCCACAACACAAAATGCCCGAATACAAACGCGAAGGCGAATGGTTAAATCACGTAGTGATTATTAATTCGCCGAAGCGTATTCGGTGGCGCCGTTGGTTTACCAACGGCGAAATCCACGTTTTTCAAAACCGAAACGGCGACTCGCCGCTCCTCCTTGCAACAAGGCAAAGGTGTAAACTGCCCCGGCTGTCGGGGATATTAACTATAACATATTTTGTTTTTAAAAGTCAACTATTAATTCGCGCTTTTTAAAATTTTACGGTTTCAGCAAGAACGTGAACGTGAAGCGCGGGGCATTCAGCTGATACCGCGAATCCAGTTTCGGGCCGCAGCTGTTCGAACCTACGCCGCTTTGCATATAGTCGATGGAAAGCACGGAGAATCCGCTGGGATTCAGTTCAAAGTTATGCGCCGCAGTGGTTAATTCCTTGTCGGTATAGGGCGATACCGAGAAGCTAAACGGGCGTGCTGTGGCTTCCACACGCATATTACCCACCGTTACCCATTCGCACTCCGTATGGTTGCCGTTTTCCTGCGGGAAGATATAATCTTCGTGCTCGTTTGCTACGGTATTTTCAAACACGCCAAACCACGCGGCGTGGCGTTTATCCACATAGTTTTCCGTGGGGCCGCGGCCGCAATAACGCACAGTATCCGCCGTTTTGGGTAACAACAGCGTAATACCAAAGCGCGGCAGGAACGGGGTGTGCGGCTGTTTGTTTACTGTCATTTCGGCTTCGATAGCGCCATCGGCATACACGGTCCACACCGTTTTACCGCGCAACAACGGCGAACGGGATACCGCGGTGAGCGACCACGTGGTGGTAAGACGCAGGGTGTTTCCTTCGGTGGCGGCTTCGGTGTGATAGGCGCGGGGCAGCAGACGGTCGTAGCCGGCGTTTGTAAACTCTCCCCGAATGTGGCGGTCGTTATCCAACGGGGCGCGCCACACGGTATACGCCATCGGTGCTTCTAAGCGTTCTTTGCCACCCACGGTAAGCGACGTAAACAAGCCGTCAAGCAGGTTGTAGGTGTAGCTAAACCCGTTACCGCTAATGGTAGCGAAATCGCCGTTTTCGGCGTATATGGGGGCAGTGCCTTCGGCGGTGTGCGTTTTCGGTGCAAAGGGGCGAAGCACCAGTTCATCGTGACCAAGCAGGTGACCGACAGGGCGCAGAGCATCGGCGTTTTTCAGCGCCCACACAATACGCACGCGGCAATGTCCGTTGGCGGGCACGTTTAGTTTCAGCGGCAGCACGGCACTCTTGTGCGGCGCCACAGCCAACGTTTCGCTCGGGATAGCGCCTTCTTCAATGATAACGCCGTCGCACGTTAGTTCATAACGGGCGGCAGCATACTCGGAAAGCACAGTGAAATCCAACCAGTTTTGCACCACAAACTCGCCGTTGCCGTTTTGTGTAACGCGGGCAGGGCGCACCACGTTTTTAAATTCCAAAAGCCC
>JAZQTE010000018.1:0-4086 GCA_045630505.1 Acutalibacteraceae bacterium
GCTCCACGTGCTTGCGCAGCGGCGCCAGCAAGGTTTCGCCCTCGTGGCTGATGCCGCCGCTGATACACACGATATCGGGCTGGAAAATATTTACCATATCGATCACACCGCACGCGACGTATTCGATATAACGATCCACCACCGCTTTAGCGGCAGCATCGCCTGCGCGCATACCGTCGAACGCCGTAAGACCGTTTACACGGTTAATATCGCCGTCCACCAGCTGCCACATTTTGCTGTCCTTATGCTGTTCCATCGCTGCCTTCGTTTGACGCACCAGTGCCGGGGCAGAGGCGTAGGCCTCCCAGCACCCGTTACGGCCGCACGTGCACGGCTCGCCGTGCATTTGAATCACCACGTGGCCAAGCTCGGCGCCGGCAAAGTTGCAGCCCTCCAGAATCTTGCCGTCGGTGATCACACCGCCACCGACACCCGTTCCCAGCGTGATACACACGCAGCTTTCGGCGCCCTTGGCAGCACCTGCCATCACTTCGCCGAGCGCCGCGGCGTTTGCGTCGTTTTCAATATATACGGGAACGCCCAGCAATTCATTCATACGCGCCACCAGCGGCACGTTAGTGAAATTCAGATTGTTGGCGTACTCCACGCAGCCCGTTTTCACGTTGCACGTGCCGGGGCAGCCAACGCCCACGCTCGCCACGTCTGCCATCGAAAGCCCTGCTTCGCTCACCGCTTCACGGCAAAGACGTGCCATATCCTGAATGATCTCCTCTGCCGTGCGCTGTGCTTGCGTTTTGCACTTCGCCTTGGCAAGAATTTTATAATTTTCATCTACCACGCCGGCCACGATGTTCGTACCGCCGAGATCTACACCGATCGTTACCATATCGTTTTCCTCCTTACAGCGAAAGCTGTTTCTCCTTTAAAAATTCTTCAAACCGCTCGCGGCTGCTGTTGATAATCAGCTCAAGCGGAAATTCCAGTTCCTGAAGCAGGGCTATTGCGTTTTCCAGCTGCCCTACGTGCTCGTGATAATGCGCATCGGAATTCACAGCCACACGCACGCCGTGCTGCTTGCACAAGGCGGCAACACGACGGCAATTTTCCAACGAATCGTTTCTCACGCGGAACGTACCCTCGTTGATCTCCACCACTTTTCCGTATTGACCGAACACGGGAATTACCGCTTCGTAATCAAACGTATATAAGGGTGTACCGCAATGGCCGATAATATCCACAAGCGGATTTTTCGCCACCTCCAACCACGTTTCGGTAATCTGCTCGGGCGTACCGAGCGGCATCGTGCCGTTGTGCATCGAAGCAATCACAATTTCCAGTTTATTAAGGTAACCGTCGGAAAGATCCAACCTGCCTTGAAAATCACACACGTTCACCTCGACACCGCGCAAATGACGCACGCCTGCAATGTGATCGGGCAAAATACGCATATTACCAAAATGCCACGGGTGCATACCGTCGCGAACCTCGGGACCGTGGTCGGTACACGCCACCGCCAGCATACCGCGTGCCGCAGCCGCAACCGCGTTTTCCGTAAGCGTGCTGTATGCGTGCGGCGATGCCAGTGTGTGCGTATGCAGATCCGCTACCGGTTGAAAATATAACTCCATATCCTTGATTTCTCCTTAATAAAACACCTTGGGCTCGCTTTGCGGCACTTCCGATTCGTCGGCCATACCCAAGCTCTGTAACAGTTCCTGCGCGGCGTTGTAGCCCATCTTTTTCTGACGGTTGTTCATCGCCGCCACTTCAATAATGATCGCCAAGTTACGGCCGGGCTTCACGGGGATGGTGAGCATCGGCACCGAAATCCCCAAAATATCCATATATTCGTTTTCCAGCCCCATACGGTCGTATTGCTTTTCGTTGTCCCACGGCTCCAGTTGGATCACCAGATCGATCTTTTCCGTCATCTTAACGGCACCCATACCGAAGATACGGCGCACGTTTACGATACCGATGCCGCGCAATTCAATATAGTGTCGAATATTATCGGGTGCCGAGCCAACCAACGTTTTCGACGACACACGTCGGATCTCCACCGCATCGTCGGCAATCAAACGGTGACCGCGCTTTACAAGCTCAATGGCGGTTTCGCTTTTACCGACGCCGCTGCTGCCCACGAGCAATATACCTTCGCCGTATACTTCTACCAAGACACCGTGGCGAGTGTAACGAGGTGCCAACTGCACGTTTAGAAAGGAAATGAGCGCCGCCACAAACGACGACGTGGTATCCGCCGACGTCAAAAGCGGTACCGCGTATTCGCGGCAAGCAGCCTCAAGTTCGGGAAACACCGCCATATCCCGTGCGATCACGATGAGCGGAGGACGGCGCGATACCAACGCATCAATACGCTGCTTGCGTTCTTCGGCGTCCAACCCGTCCAAATAGCCGTGCTCGCCTTTGCCGATCACCTGAATACGGGTGTTATCGAAATATTCAAAATATCCCGCCAAGCCCAAACCGGGGCGATTAATTTCGGCGCTCACGATCTCTCGCTGCTCGCCGCCTTCGGGCATAAAAATCGTTTCGAGGGACAATTCCTTCATCACTTTTTCCAGCGAAACGGCATACGTCGGTTCCATTTTCATCGTCCTTCCCGTTATCACAAACTATAGTTAGTATTAGTATAGCGTATTTTTCTTCTTATGAAAAGACCTTTTTAAAAATTTCTGTGTTGCTTGAAAATTTCGCAAATTTGTGCTACACTAATAACGTACGATGTGGGAGGCTGTACTATGAGCGATTTTTCCGTCGGCCTGTTTAACGATTCGTTCCCGCCTATGATCGACGGCGTGGCACAAACCGTGAAAAATTATGCCGTAAATCTCAACAAGAAAGACTGTCGGGTATCCGTTGTCACCCCTAACTACCGTGGAGTGCAAGACCGCTACCCGTTTGACGTCGTGCGCTATCCGTCGCTCAATATGGGTGCTCGTATCGGTTATCGCGTGGGTGTACCGTTCGATCCCGAAACCATTCGCCGTCTGCGCGCCAAGCGGTTCGATATTATGCACGTGCATTCGCCGTTCGCCTCTTCGGTGTTGGTAAAAACCATCAATCACCGTCCGCGCGTCCCCGTCGTCCTCACCTATCACACTCGCTTTGATCTGGATCTGAAAAAGCGCGTTCCCAACACGGCGATGCGCAAGGTAGCTATGAAATTTTTGCTTGAAAACGTCAAGGCTGCCGATGAAATCTGGGTAGTTACCAACAGCTGCAAATATATTCTGCGCGATATCGGCTTCGAGGGCGGCTGCCGTGTGATGGAGAACGGCACCGATTTTGCTCGCGGCAAAGCCGCGCCCGAAAAGATCGCCGCCTTGCGTGAGAAATATCATATTTACGAAGATATGCCCGTATTTTTGTTCGTGGGGCGTATGATGTGGTATAAAAACATTCGGTTGATGCTGGATACCTACGCCGTCTTAAAGCAAAACGGGATGCCCTTCCGCGCCTTTTTTGTCGGCGAGGGATACGATCTTCCCGCTATGAAAGCCTACGCCACTGAACTCGGCTTGCAGGACGAGGTCATCTTCACGGGCCCCATCCGCGACAGAGAACAGCTGCGCGTGTATTACAGCGCATCCGATCTCTTTTTCTTCCCCTCCACCTACGATACGTGCGGTATCGTGGTGAAGGAAGCCGCCGCGTGCGATTGTCCGTCCCTCCTGCTGCGCGACAGCTGCGCCGCCGAAGGGGCTATCCACAAAGCAAACGGCTATCTTTGCGACGAAGCCCCCGCCTCGTGCGCCGAAGCGATCATCGACGCCTGCAGCGATCGCAAGGCTATGCGGCTCGTGGGTGAGCGCGCCTCGCGCGACTTATATCTTTCGTGGGAGGACGCCGTGGACAGAGCCTATCAGCGGTACCGCGAAATTTTGAAGCGTTAAAATTTTTAAGAAAGACCTTGACAACGCCCTCGTTTTGCGATAATATAAGGCTTGTCCTTATTTGGGCCCGTAGCTCAGCTGGGAGAGCGCACGGTTCGCATCCGTGAGGTTCGAGGGTTCGATCCCCTTCAAGTCCACCAACAGGAAGTCTGGAAACAGGCTTCCTTTTGCTTTTTGTAAATCAGTATAAGCGTGGATAAAAACGGCAGAT
>JAZQTE010000019.1:0-9161 GCA_045630505.1 Acutalibacteraceae bacterium
CCTGCAACCGCCCCAGAAAAGGGTATACCGTTTCCGGGGGCGTTGTTATGTGTGTAAAACGCGGTCAGGCACCGCTTTCGTCCTTATACGTATTCTACAACGTCTACCCACGAAAGCAGGAACTCGCGTTCCTTTTCGTTGCCCTTCACGGATTGCGAGGCGGCCACGATGGGCATCCATTTTTGCACGTACTGTCTGGCAGTGTTGCTCTTTTTGCAGAATAAGTCGAGGTATTTTTTTGCAACCTCGGTGTCCCCTTCCAAGCAAAACAGAAGGTAGGTGCGGGCCGCATCGGCCGAGGCGTTGCCTTGCGTGGCGTGCGACCAGTCGATGATATAGGAGGTGCCGTCTTCGGTGATGATAATGTTCGACGGGTTGAAATCGCCGTGGCACACCTTGTTGTGCTTGGGCATCCCTTCCAAACGGGCGTGCAGCTCGTAGCGGGTGGTAGCGTCGAGCGACGTTGCCGAAATCTTACGGTTCATCTTGTCCTTCAGCTTGTTCAGCAACGGGCACTTCTTTTCGTGCACGGACAATTGCAGATCCACCAGCAGCTCCAAGTATTCATCTTTTCTTTCGGGGGCTTCTTCCATCAATTGCGCCAGCGTTTTCCCTTCAATAAACTCCGATACGATAGCCCACTTGCCTTCGACCATCGACACCTCCAAAATTTTCGGAATGTCCAGACCGGTTTCCTCGACACGTGCTTGGTTGAGCGCTTCGTTGAGCACGTCGGCTTTGGAATAGTCGGTGTTAAACACCTTCACGCAACGCGCCCCGTCGCGGTACACGGTCTTATTGCTGCTCTCAGCGATCACTTTATCCAATTTCACAGCTGCTTCCTCCTTCACTTGCTCTTTTTCGTCTTCACGGCAACCGTCACATCGGCAGCCGTGGGCTTTTGCTGTTCCTCAAAGTGCTTGCCGCCGTAGTAGGCGTTCAGGTACATTTGTTTGATCTCGCTCATCAGCGGATAGCGCGGGTTGGCACCCGTGCACTGATCGTCAAACGCTTGTTCCACCATCTCGTCCAAACGGGCAAGGAAATCGGCTTCGTCGATGCCGTAATCACAGATGGTTTCCTTGATGCCCACCTTGGCCTTCAATTCGTTGATCGCCGCAATCAGGCGTTCTAATTTTTCTTCGTCGGTGGTGCCGCCGAGACCGAGATGATCGGCAATTTCGGCATAGCGAGCCAGCGTGTGCGGATGATCGTACTGCGAGAAGGTACCCATTTTCGCGGGAGCTTCGCAGGCGTTAAAGCGGATGACTTCTTCGATCATTAGTGCGTTGGCCACACCGTGCGGCAGGTGATGGAACGCACCCAGCTTGTGCGCCATTGAGTGACAAATGCCGAGGAAGGCGTTGGCAAACGCCATACCTGCCATGGTGGCGGCATTCGCCATCTTTTCACGGGCTTCGGCGTCGGTGGTGCCTTTTTCGTAAGCGCGGGGCAGATATTTAAAAATATTTTTGAGCGCTTGCAGAGCCAAACCGTCGGTATAGTCGGGAGCCAGCATCGCGGCGTAGGCTTCCACGGCGTGCGTCACGGCGTCGATACCCGAGGCCGCGGTGAGGCCTTTGGGGGCGCTCATATGGAAATCAGTATCGATGATCGCCATATTCGGCATCAGCTCATAGTCGGCCAGCGGATATTTCACGCCGGTTTCGCCATCGGTGATAACGGCAAAGGGCGTCACCTCGGAGCCTGTACCTGCCGACGTGGGCACCGCAATGAAATAGGCTTTTTCGCCCATTTTCGGGAAGGTGTATACACGCTTGCGGATATCGATAAAGCGCATCGCCATATCCATAAAATCGGCTTCGGGATGCTCGTACAGCACCCACATAATTTTCGCCGCGTCCATTGCAGAACCGCCGCCCAGGGCGATGATGGTATCGGGAGCGAACGCCGCCATCTGCTTGGCACCGTCTTGCGCGTTTTTCAGCGTCGGATCGGGTTGCACGTCGAAGAACGTGGCGTGAGCGATGCCCATTTCGTCGAGCTTATCGGTGATAGGCTTGGTGTAACCGTTTTGATACAAGAACGTATCGGTAACGATGAAAGCTTTTTTGGCGCCGCGCACGGCTTTAAGCTCATCCAAAGCCACCGGCAGGCAACCTTTCTTGATATATACCTTTTCAGGAGCGCGGAACCACAGCATATTTTCCCTTCTTTCTGCTACCGTTTTAATGTTGAGCAGGTGCTTGACACCCACGTTTTCGGACACCGAGTTGCCGCCCCAAGATCCGCAACCGAGCGTGAGCGACGGAGCGAGCTTGAAGTTGTACAGATCACCGATGCCGCCGTGGGCCGAAGGGGTATTCACCAGAATACGGCAGGTCTTCATACGCGCGGCGAACGCATTTAATTTTTCCTGTTCGGTTACTTCGTTGAGATAGACCGAAGACGTGTGGCCAAAGCCGCCGTCCTCCACCAAGCGTTCCGCTTTGTCGAGTGCGTCGGCAAAATCCTTGGCCTTATACATTGCCAGCACGGGCGACAGTTTTTCGTGAGCAAATTCTTCGGAAAGCTCTACGCTTTCCACTTCGCCGATCAGGATCTTGGTACCTTCGGGAACCGTAAACCCTGCGAGGGCGGCGATCTTCGCGGCAGGCTGCCCCACGATCTTGGCATTGAGTGCGCCGTTGATGATGATGGTCTTACGCACTTTTTCGGTTTCGGCAGGGTTCAGAAAATAGCAGCCGCGGGCGGCAAATTCCTGCTTTACCGCATCGTAAACGGTATCTTGCACGATCACGGACTGTTCCGAAGCGCAGATCATACCGTTATCGAACGTTTTGGAATGAATGATAGAGTTTACAGCCAGCAGAATATCGGCGGTTTCGTCGATAATGGCAGGAGTATTGCCGGCACCCACGCCCAACGCGGGCTTACCGCTGGAATACGCGGCCTTCACCATACCGGGACCGCCCGTGGCGAGAATGATATCGGCTTCCTTCATCACCGTATTGGTCATTTCCAAGGAAGGCACGTCGATCCAATCGATGATGCCCTCGGGAGCACCTGCCGCTACCGCCGCTTCCAGCACCAGCTTCGCCGCCGCGATCGTGCTGTTCTTGGCACGGGGATGGGGGCTGATGATAATGGCGTTGCGGGTTTTCAGCGCCAGCAAGCACTTGAAAATGGCGGTGGATGTGGGGTTGGTGGTGGGGATCACCGCTGCTACCACGCCGATCGGCTCGGCGATCTTTTTGGTGCCGAACGCCTTATCTTCCTCGATCACGCCGCAGGTCTTGGTGCCCTTATAGGCGTTGTAGATATATTCGGAAGCATAGTTGTTTTTAATCACTTTATCTTCCACGATACCCATACCCGTTTCTTCCACGGCCATTTTCGCCAGCGGAATGCGCGCCTTGTTGGCAGCAGACGCGGCGGCCAAGAAGATCTTATCCACCTGCTCTTGCGTGTAGGCGGCAAACACCTTCTGCGCTTCTTTGGTACGCGCAATGGCTTCTTCCAGCCTTTCTACGCTGTCTACAACGGCATAGTTTTTGATTTCCATAACGTATCCTCCTAAGAATTTCCCTCGGTTACTCGCTGTGCGTTCACCGTCGGCGGTAAGATTGTTAATATTTTAACAATCTTTTTGCACCTTGGAAATTCTTTATTCGGATAATCGGGGTTATCAAAAATGATAAGGCAGCTTTACGCTCGCAACCGCACTTTGGGAAAGGATAAAACGCAAGCCAAACGCCGCTTTGAAACGGCATTTGGCTTATGCGTTACAAATATTTTCGTTTGGACTCGCTCAGCTCGGCAATAAAGCGGCGATCGAGCGGTGTTAAGCTGTACCCGTTTTTGTAGATGAGCACGTCTTTGTATACTTTTTTATTGTCGGCGCATTTTTTTATTACCAGCCCGTACCGATCCAGCAAGCTTTGCGGTGCGGGAGATACCCACATAAACGTTTCGGGGTTGAGTGACAGCAGATCGTACTGACTGGCGCGTTCGAAAATAAAGATACGGCGATTGATATTATCGGGTAATTCTTCCTTTACCACTTTTGACAGCGGCATCGACGGCACGTACGGATCGGCGTGAGCAATCTCGATATACTCGGTCAGATCACTGAACGTGATGGGCTCCTTGTTCGCCAAGGGGTTTTGAGCACTCATGATCAGCGAATAGGTAAATTCCGTCACCAATTCGTACTGAAACCCTTTTTCTTCCAGCATTGCCTTGAAATACCGATCGTAGTTTTCAGCATAGCGGATAATGCCGAGCTTGTAATCGTGGTTGACCATATTGTGAATGGTGCGCTGGGAATTGGTTTCCTTGTAAAACACCTCGGCCGCTTCCTTGGTGAGCGTGCGGGAAAATTTGGCAAACGCTTCGGAAATATAATACGCACGGGGAACGGAAATAGAAAACTTTTGCTTCTTGGGTTCGCCCTCTTTGTAGAATTTTTCCACCTCGTCGATCTGCCCGAGAATGCTTTTGGCATACCCGATAAATTCTTCGCCCGCAGGGGTAAGCTTCATTCCGTTTTGCGTGCGCTCAAAGATGATAATGCCGAGATCGGTTTCGAGTTCTTTAATGGAACGGCTGATATTCGGTGCCGCAACAAGCAACACCTCGGCCGCTTTGGCAAGCGAGCCCGACTTGGCCACTTCCAGCGCGTGCTTCATATGAAGTAAATTCATTCCGTTCTCCCTGCCCGATTATTCTAGTTCAAAAGCGCCGGTGTAGAGCTGGTAGTAGACGCCCTTTTCGGCCATCAGCTTTTCGTGGTTGCCGCGTTCGATGATGCGGCCGTGATCCAGCACCATAATAACGTCGGAATTGCGAACGGTAGACAGACGGTGCGCAATAACGAACACCGTGCGGCCTTCCATCAGCTTATCCATACCGCGCGACACGATGGCTTCGGTACGGGTATCCACCGACGAGGTGGCTTCGTCCAAGATCATTACGGGCGGATCTGCCACCGCGGCACGCGCGATCGCGATCAGCTGGCGCTGCCCCTGCGAGAGGTTGGCGCCGTTGCTCGTCAGCTCCGTGTTATAGCCCTGCGGCAAACGGGTGATGAAATCGTCGGCACCCACCAAGCGCGCAGCCTCGATGCATTCCTCGTCGGTTGCTTCCAAGCGGCCGTAGCGGATATTTTCCATCACCGAGCCGGTGAACAGATTGGTTTCCTGCAGCACGATACCGAGTGAACGGCGCAGATCGCTTTTGCGGATCTTGTTTACATTGATGCCGTCGTAACGGATCTTGCCGTCGGCAATATCGTAGAAGCGGTTGATCAGATTGGTGATGGTGGTTTTACCGGCACCCGTGGCACCCACGAACGCCACTTTTTGCCCCGGCTCGGCATACACCGAAACGTCGTGCAGCACGGGCTTGCCTTCCTCGTAGCCGAAATCCACGTCGTGCAGCGTGACGTGGCCGCGCAGCAGTGTGTAGGTGATCGTGCCGTCGGAATGCGGATGCTTCCACGCCCAATGCCCCGTGCGGCGGTCACTTTCGGTAACGGTACCGTCTTCGGCCACCTCGGCATTGACCAGCGTGACGTAGCCTTCGTCAGCTTCGGGGACGGCGTCCATCAGCTCAAAGACACGCTCGGCGCCGGCAAGCGCCATCGCCACCGAGTTGATCTGCTGCGAGAATTGGTTGACGTTGCCCGTGAATTGCTTGGTCATATTGAGGAACGGCACTACCAGCGAAATGCTGAAGGCCATACCCGAAATACCCACGTTATGGTCGCGAAGGCCCGTGGCCAAGAAAATACCGCCTGCAATGGCGATGAGCACGTACAGAATGTTGCCGATATTCATCACGATGGGGCCGAGAATGTTCGCATAGGCGTGGGCACGGAACGCATCTTGGTACAGCGCTTCGTTCAGCTCGTCGAACTCTTTGTTCACTGCGTCCTCGCGGCTGAATACCTTAATGACCTTTTGGCCGTTCATCATCTCCTGCACGTAGCCTTCGGTTTTACCCACGGCCTTTTGCTGGCGAATAAAGTATTTGGCGGAGCCGCCGCCCACTTTACCCGATACGAAGAAGATAACGGCTACGCCGCACAGCACCACGAGTGTCATCCATACGCTGAACCACAGCATAATGAACAGCACCGATATCACCACCAGCGATGCCTGCAGCAGGCTGGGCAGCGATTGCGACACGAGCTGGCGCAGGGTGTCGATATCGTTGGTGTAGTGGCTCATAATATCGCCGTGCTTGTGGGTATCGAAATAGCGAATGGGCAGGTTTTGCATACCGTTGAACAAGCGGCAGCGCAGCTTGCTTAAGAAGCCCTGCGTGATATACGCCATCAGCTGCCCTTGCAGCGTGATGACGATGAGCGACGCCACGTACAACGCAATGAGAATGCCCACCACCGGCAAAATTTCCTTGGCGGCGGCGCCCCAATCGGCGCTCGGCATTTCCAGATAGCGGGTAATGATCTCGAACACCTTTTGGGTGAACAGCGACGGAATGGAGGATACGAGGGCAAAGAAAACGGTGCAGCACATAGCGATCGGCACCAGTACGGGGTACGAGGAAAAGAGCAGCTTTACCACGCGCACCAAGGAGCGCACGTTCAGCTTGCGAACGCCGCGGGGCTGCGGGCCGTGCATCGGTCCTTTACTCATGCTGCCCACCTCCCATCGTTTGCTGTTCATACACCTCGCGATAGATATCGCTGGTCTTAAGCAGCTCGTCGTGCGTACCCATCGAATGGATACGGCCGTTTTCCATAACCAAAATAAGATCGGCATCCTGCACCGACGCCACGCGCTGGGCAATGATGATCTTGGTGGTTTCGGGAATATATTTTTTGAAGCCTTCGCGAATCAACGCATCGGTTCGCATATCCACGGCGCTGGTGGAATCGTCCAAAATTAAAATTTTGGGCTTCTTGAGCAGCGCACGCGCAATGCACAAGCGCTGCTTTTGGCCACCCGAAACGTTGGTGCCGCCTTGCTCAATAAACGTATCGTACCCTTCGGGGAAGCTGCGCACGAATTCATCGGCCTGCGCCAAGCGGCAGGCTTCTTCGATCTCTTCATCGGTGGCGTTTTCGTTGCCCCAACGCAGATTTTCCTTGATGGTGCCCGAAAACAGCAGGTTCTTTTGCAGCACCATCGCCACGGCGCCGCGCAGGGTATCCAAATCGTAGCGGCGCACGTTCTCGCCGCCCACCAGCACGGTGCCCTCACTGGCATCGTACAGCCGCGGAATGAGCTGCACCAGCGTGCTTTTACTGGAGCCCGTGCCGCCTAAAATACCCACCGTCATACCCGAGGCGATCTTAAGATCCACGCCCTCCAGCGCAAAGCGGTCGGCCTCGGCGAAATATTTGAAGCTCACGTTTTTAAATTCAACGGAGCCATCCTTCACCTCGTACAGCGCATCCTCGGGCGATTGCAGCGAGGGCGTTTCCTCCAGCACCTCGCTCACACGCTTGATGGACTCGGCCGAGATGGTGAGCATCACGTAGATCATCGACAGCATCATCAGCTGCATTAAGATCTGCATACCGTAGGTGAGCATAGCGGTGATCTCGCCCACGTTGATAAGGCTGCCGCCGCTCTTGATGGCCAGCATCGAGCCTACGATGAGCACGAAGATCATATTAAAATACACGCACAGCTGCATCAGCGGTGAGTTGAACGCTACGATGCGCTCGGCCTTGGTGAAATCGTCGCGAATGTTATCCGACGCCACTTGGAACTTTTGCTTTTCGTATTCCTCACGGGAAAAGCCCTTCACCACGCGCGCGCCGCGCACGTTTTCTTCGATGGATTCGTTCAAACGGTCGTACTTTTTGAACACGCGGCGGAACGCAGGCATCGCCTTGCGCGCCACGAGAAGCAGGCCGCTTGCCAGCACGGGAATGATCACCACGAACGACGTGGCCAGCGCACCGCCCATAGTGTACGCCATAATCACCGAGAAGATAAGAAGCAGCGGCGCACGCACGGCGATACGAATGATCATCATATACGCCATCTGCACGTGGTTGATATCGGTGGTAAGACGCGTTACCAGCGACGAGGTGGAGAATTTATCAATGTTGTGGAAGGAGAAATTTTGAATCCGGTGAAATACATCGTGTCGCACGTTTTTGGCAAAGCCCGACGAGGCCTTCGCCGCCGTGTACGCCGCAATACCGCCGCAGCACAGCGACAGCACCGCCATTGCCACCAGTATCAGGCCGAACTTCACGATCTCGGGCACGCCTGCCCCCGCTTCGATACGGTTGACAAGCTGCGACGTGATAAACGGAATCAAGCATTCGATAACCGCTTCGCCGATGATAAATACCAAGGTTAGGATCGACGGCAAGCGGTATTCCCGCACGCAGCGGAATAAGCGTTTCAGCATAGGCAAACATCCTTTCTCTGTCGACGAATCATTATACCAGTTTTTAGCAGACTTTTCAATACGCTACTATGAATTTTTTGTGAACCGCCGTTGAAAAACGGTGTCGAGAATGCTATAATGAATGAGAAAGGCGGGATACGATGCGACTTTTGATCATTCGCCACGGCGATCCGAACTACGCGATCGACGGGCTTACCGAAAAGGGACAGCGCGAAGCGGAATTACTGGCCGACCGTTTGTGCCGTGAGCCGATCGCGGCGATCTATTGCTCCACGCTGGGGCGCGCCAAGCTGACGATACAGCCCACGCTCGACCGCTTGGGGCGCACGGCTGCGTATTGCCCGTGGCTGCGCGAGTTTGACTATTGCGGCGTAACGCTGCCTTACGAACGGCCTCAAACGCTGTCGTGGGATCAGCTGCCGCGGTATATGAACGAGCATCCCGAGCTGTACTCCCCCACGGCGTGGCGCGAGCATCCCGTGTGGCGCGAAAGCGGCGTACCTGCCGCCTACGACGAGGTGTGCGCTTCGTTTGACGCCGTGCTGGAGGCGCACGGATTAAAGCGCTGCGGCACGCAATACGAGGTGACGGCGCCCTCGCACGATACGCTGGTATTCGTGTGCCATTACGGCGTTTCCTGCGTGCTGCTGTCGCACCTGATGAACTGCTCGCCGTTTTCGCTGTGGCAGCACGCGTGTGCGGCGCCCACCTCGGTGACGACGTTTTACACCGAGGAACGCGAGGAGGGAACGGCCTCGCTGCGGTGTGGAGGACTGGGCGACACGTCGCATCTGTATGCGGCA
>JAZQTE010000020.1:0-2026 GCA_045630505.1 Acutalibacteraceae bacterium
AAGGGCGGTATGACGCTTTATTTCAAAAGTCGCACGCCGCTGGTTGGTTGGCGCCTAACGGCAGGGCTTCCCGAAGCCCCCGGCCGTGCCACAGCAACGTTTGAGTCTAAAGCCTTGCCGTGCGAGTTTCCCAAATGTACAGTAGACGGCAACACGGTCACCGCCGAAACGCCGCCCCGTCACGGCGCACATCCCGATCCGAACGGGAATATGATCACCAACATCTCGGCCGCATTACTGGATGCCGTGGAGCTGAGCGACGAAGAACACCGTTTGTTGGAATTTTTCAAGCTGGCTTCGCTGGATACGAATGGAAAAGCCCTCGGCATCGCCACCACCTGCGAAGATATGTCACCGCTTACGGTCTTTGCCGGGCGAATCACCTGCGAAGACGGCTATCCTTGCATTTCCCTAAATATCCGCTATCCCATCGGCATTACGTACGAAACCATCGTTGAACGCGTAAGCGCCGCAGCCGATGCATACGGTCTCTCGCTGGATAAGCAGGTGCGCGGCGTAAGCCCCTATCGCTTGGATCCGAATTCGGCAATGATCAAGCTGCTGCACGAGGCAGCCGAGGAGGTAACGGGTGAAGGGAAAGCCCCCTTCACGCTTGGTGGCGGTACGTATGCACACCGCCTGCCGAACGCCTATGTGTACGGCACCAACGGCAACCTGCCGCCCGACGATTTTAAACCGGGACACGGCGGTGCACACGGCATCGACGAATCGGTTTCGCTGGACCGTTTGCAACGGGCTATGCGTATTTTTGCGCGGGCGCTGCTTAAACTGAACGAAATCGAATGGTAACCCTTCGGGAACCGTTACATACATTAACACTAGAACCTGATAAACGGAGAAGATACTTATGATACACAATACCATTTTGGAGGCGTTGGGGCACACCCCCATCATTCGCCTGCAGCATATGACGGGCCCCGACGATGCCGAAATTCTGGTAAAATACGAAGGGCTTAACGTGGGCGGCTCCATTAAAAGCCGTACCGCCTACAATATGATCTGCGCCGCAGAAAAGCAAGGCTTGTTGAATGAAAATACCATCATCGTAGAACCTACCAGCGGTAACCAAGGTATCGGTCTTGCCATGGTGGGTGCTGTGCGAGGCTACAAGGTGCGCATTATTATGCCCGATTCGGTGAGTGAGGAGCGCCGTAAGCTGGTGCAGCATTACGGTGCCGAAGTCATTTTGGTACACGATGCCGGCAATATCGGCTTGTGCATTGAGGAATGCTTGAATTTGGCTCTTAAAATGAAAGCGGAAGACCCCAACGTATTCGTGCCGCAGCAGTTTGAAAATCCTGCCAACCCTGCTATCCAGCGTTTTGGCACGGGTATGGAGATTCTGGAGCAGGTGGGCGGCCCTATTCACGGTTTCTGTTCGGGAATCGGCACGGGTGGTACCATTACGGGTATCGGTGAAACGTTGAAGGCGCAAAACCCGTTTATTACCATTTGGGCAGTAGAACCGCGCAACGCCGCCATCCTTTCGGGCGGTTCCATCGGTACACATATTCAAATGGGGATCGGCGACGGTATCATTCCTGCTATTTTGAACCAAGAAATCTACGACGACGTGTGTATCATCGACGACGACGAAGCCCTGCAAACCGCTAAAACGTTGGCAGCCAAGGAAGGCATTATGTGCGGCATCAGCAGCGGCACCAACGTGGCGGCTGCCATTCGCTTGGCGAAAAAGCTCGGCAAGGGCAAAACCGTGGTAACCGTATTGCCCGACACGGCAGAACGCTATTTCTCTACACCGCTGTTCGATTAAACTTGTCTTTTTTCAACCATTTTTCGATATATACTATCTAATTTACGCAACATGGCACAAAGGTATTGACTTTTGTGCCATGTTCTTGTTTAATAAAGTTATTACAGTGAAAAGGAGATTTTGAAATGAAAAATCCTAATCAAGCTTGGTTTAACGAAAAAAAATTCGGTATGTTCATCCACTACGGTCTGTATTCGCAGCTGGAACGCGGCGAGTGGACGATGCAGTATG
>JAZQTE010000021.1:0-8963 GCA_045630505.1 Acutalibacteraceae bacterium
CCTCGCCAAGCGAAGAGCCATCTCCGTCTGCCGCCTCCGAACCGATACCGATCAGCATCAGCACCGTTTGGATAACGAGTACCAGTGTGGAAGGAATCGCAATGATGGCAAATATTTGCGCCGCAACACTCAATGCATCCCACCAAGCTAACATAACAAATCCTCCTTTACTCTACCCCTTGAAGCATCGTTTCCGCTTTATTTCGGCAAATGGAAGCAGCCCGCGCAAACGCCATCACCTGCAGTGCGTTCGCGATACGGCGTCGCGCGCCGATCGCACGTTCCTCGCAGTCCTTGGCGGCGGCCTCGGCAGCCGTTTTTATAGCAGTGCTTTCAAAGGTTAACGTTTCCAGATCCGAAACCATATCCACGTATAAGTGATACAGCTCGCTGTCGTCGATCAGATCGTCGCTGGTGTCCTTTAAATTACCGTTGATATACGACAGCAATTTACAAATACTGTCGATCGGTAACGCTTCTTTTAACATATTGATATTCACAATTCTGGCAAACTGACTTTTGGTATATTGCCGATTAACGGGGGAGGAAACAAAACCTCGCTTCACCCAGTTTTGTATCATATACGGCTCCAGCCCCGTCATGATCGACACTTGCGAAAGCGTAATACCGCCTGCGGCAAAAACGCCGTCAAACAGTATACGCGAACAGCCTTTTTTAATTTCAGCAACCTCAATGGTCGTTCCCGGTAGGTTTGTCGCCATGCTACCACCTCCTGCTCAGGTTAATTTGATTGTATCACACGGTCGCGTGATTGTCAATAGCAATTTTACGATTTTTTTAGAGAGCGTTATCAATTTGACAATCTGTTGTGTTGGTGTATAATAAAATTGAAAGGCGGTGGCGAGGTGAGCTATCATAACGGAAGAACGGTGCTCGCATTTTTAGAATATTTGCGAAAGCCGAGGAAGGGCGAAGCAGGGAAGGTCTACCTTCCGAAGCCGATTTTTGTACTCGGTGTCGTATGTGTTGTACTTTGCTTGGGCGTTGCTGTATACACCGCTTTTACCAACGAAGAATTATGGATCGTTTTGGGCTTCGCCGCTTTTTCCTTGCTCGGACTGGTATTGGTTATTGAATATGTTAACGACCGTATTTTTTATGATGAAAACGGGTTTTTGTCTAAAAATTTCTTTGGCATTAAGCGGTATTATACCTATGCTCAAGTAACCGCTATACGATTGGACGTGCATAACCGATACGTTTATTTGGACGACCGTAAGGTGACGATTAGTGAATTTGCGGTGGGCGGCAAGGAGTTCATCGCGTTTGTTAAGGAAAAATATAAGGAATTACACGATGGCAAAGCGGTGCCTGCGAAGCCGAGAAATACGAACGATTTGTTTCACGGCAACGTGAAAGACGTATCCAATTACGTGATAGCCTACGTGATAATGATTCTTTTTGCGTTAGGTTTCTTGACGTTTGCGGTGGTGGCGGTCTATTTCAGCCCCAAAAGTGCCGAAAACACCGTTATGCACGAACGGATTTTTGATTCCTGTGTGTCACGCGGTAACGAGGTGGAGCTTATCACCTATCAAGAAGGGTACTACAAAATTCGGTTTACGAATCACGGGTTCAATCCCACGGCGGTGCGTGAAATTTGCGACAGAAAGACTCGCGTTACTGTGTATTCCGAAGAAATCACGCCCGATGATGCGCCTGCGTATTATGCGGTGCGAGCGATCGTCTGCGACGGGGAGTACGTGCTAAGCTTTGATACCACCAACGAGCTGTACAGTAAAGAATACCGTTTTATACTTGTGTTCCCGATCGGGCTTGCGCTCTTGGTTGCATGGTTTATCTTGAAGTCGATTGCCGTGGGACGCAATCCGCAAAACTATAGCGAGCAGACGGTTAACCGTTTCTTCAAAAAAGAGAATCTTACGATATGACCTGCCCAAATGTGCAACTAAAAGTCGAATCTGCGGCTTAAAATGCAAAAGTTTCACCCTTGGCGGTAAATATTTTGGCAGGGCGCAAGTATATAATGAAAGAGTAATATATAGGAATGGAAAGGCGGTACATATTATGAAAGTTATTCGCACAAAAACCTACGAGGAAATGAGCTTTGAAGCGGCCAAATTGCTGGCGGCCCAGATTACGCTGCGCCCCGATTGCGTGCTGGGACTTGCTACGGGCTCTACGCCCATCGGCACGTACGATCAGCTCGTGAAATGGTACGAAGAGGGCAAGCTGGATTTCTCGGCAGTGCGTTCCGTGAACTTGGATGAATACTGCGGACTAGACGGCGATAACGATCAAAGCTACCGTTATTTTATGGATAAGCACTTGTTCGACCGTGTGAACATCAACAAGGAAAACACCAACGTTCCCAACGGCAAGGCCGCCGATCCCGAAGCGGAAGGCGCCCGTTACGACGAGCTTATTGCTGCGCTCGGCGGTGTGGATATTCAGGTACTCGGTATCGGATACGACGGCCATATCGGCTTTAACGAGCCCGGCCCTGCATTTGTGAAGCCCACTCATATGGTGGATCTCGATCCCAGCACCATCGAAGCTAACGCACGCTTCTTTGCTTCGGCCGACGACGTACCGCGCCGCGCGATCACGATGGGTATGGGCGGCATTATGCAGGCTCGTAAGGTGCTGCTGGTTGCCAACGGCGCCGGTAAGAAGGATATTCTGATGAAGTCGCTGTACGGCCCCATCACCCCCGAGGTTCCTGCTTCGCTGCTGCAGCTCCACCCCGATCTCACGGTCATCTGCGCTGTAGACGAATAAGAAAAAACAAGCACCGCAACGAATGTTGCGGTGCTTTTGTGTATGGTTTAAAACCGGTCGTCGGGCTGAAGGGTGATAGCGGTATCGATTAACGAACGGATCGCCTCTTCCGAAAGAGGCGGCTCGCTTGTGAACCGTGCCAAATATTCCACGTTGCCGTTGGTGCCGTGAATGGGGGAAACGGTGAGTTGCTGAACGTAGAGTCCGTTCTCGGCAGCGGCAGTGAATACGGAATACAGCAGCGGCGGCAGGTCGGCAGGGTCTTTTAAAATGCCGTTTTTGCCGAGCTGGCGCTGCTGTGCTTCAAACTGCGGCTTGATAAGGCAGATGCACACGCCTTCGGGCTTGAGTATCTGCCGAATGGCGGGGAAGATCTTGGAAAGAGAGATAAAGGATACGTCCACGGTCACGGCGTCGCACAGCGTACCGAGCTGTTCGGCCGTTAAACGGCGCGCGTTGGTGCGTTCCATCACGGTAACGCGGGGATCGTTACGCAGCTCCCACGCTAAAATACCGTAGGCTACGTCCACGGAGAAAACGTGAGCCGCACCGTTTTGCAACAGACAATCGGTAAAGCCGCCGTTGCTGGCGCCGATATCGCACACCGTGAGTTCCTGCACGGATTGGGAAAATACTTCCAGTGCCTTGGCAAGCTTATAGCCCGAACGGCTGGCGTATTTCTTGGTTTTTTCCTGCAATGTAAGCACCGTATCGGCCGGTACCGTCATACCGGGTTTATCCGCAGGTACGTGCCCGATCCAAATGCGGCCGGCCATAATAAGTCCGTTCGCTTCTTCGGGCGATAGGCCAAACTGTTTGGTGGTTAGGGCATCTAAACGCATCATTTCCACTGTATCCCCTCCGTTTCTTTTCTATTTTACGAAAAGAAACGCATACTGTCAAGAAAAAGGACTGGACTTTTACAGCAAAAAAAGGTAAAATATAGTGGGAAGTTTCTAGATTTGAGGAGCTATTATGGAAAAATGGGATTTGTATGACCGTGACGGTCGGCCGCTTGGTAAGTCGATCAACCGCGGTGCCCGCTTTCGCTCGGGCGAACATCACTTGGTATCGCACGTTTGGGTTGTGAATTCGGCAGGGCGGTTGCTCATTCAGCGTCGTTCGTCTAAACGCCGTATGATGCCCAATGTATGGGCGATCACCAGCGGCTCTGCCGTTTCGGGGGAGGACAGCGCTACCGCCGCTCGCCGCGAATTGGCGGAGGAGCTTGGCATTTCGCTGCCTGCAAAGGAATTTATTTCGCTTGGCCGCTTGGTGCGCCGCAACTCGCTGTGCGACGTGTATTTGGTAAAGCGCGATATTGCCGTGCCCGATATGAAGCTGCAGCGCGAGGAGGTTTCGCAGGTACGCTGGGTAACGGGTGCGCAGCTGTATGGAATGGTGAACGAACGCCGTTTCCATCACTATGGTGATCCGTATTTCCGTTTCGTTGCCGAGGGTATTCGCCGCGAAACGGGTGTATTGTTGTTTGGAGAGGAAGGCCCTTATGCTGATTGAAGCACTTGTTCGTCGCTTTGTAAAGCAAGCGGATGATATACACAATCCGCACGTGCGCGGTGCCTACGGCAAGCTTGTGGGTGTCGTGGGTATTGTCGCCAACGTGCTGCTGTTTTTGGGAAAGGTGCTTGCAGGCGTGCTTTCGGGCAGCGTGGCGATGATTGCCGATGCGTTTAACAACCTGTCCGATGCAGGCTCGTCCGTTGTTACGTTGGTGGGCTTTCGCTTGTCTTCGGCTCCTGCCGATAAGGAGCATCCCTTTGGGCACGGTCGCGTGGAATATTTGTCGGCCCTTACGGTGGCTGCGCTGATTATGTTGGCCGGTGTGGAGCTGGCCACCTCGGCGGTGGATAAGATCTTGCATCCCGAGGCTGCCGTTTTCTCGTGGGTATCCACGGCGATTTTGGTGGTGTCTATTGCAGTGAAGGCGTGGATGGCGGTGTTTAACGGTAAGATAGCACGACGCATTCATTCCGATGCGCTGGCAGCCTCGGCAACCGACAGCCGCAACGACGTGCTTTGCACCTCGGTGGTACTGTTCTCGTCGATTTTCACGCTTATCACCGATATCAATATCGATGGCTTTGTTGGTGCTGCCGTGGCGTTGTTCGTTATTTGGTCGGGCTTTTCCATCGTGAGGGAAACGATTTCGCCGTTGCTTGGCGAAGCGCCCGATCCCGAACTGGTACAGAATATTCAAGATCTGGTGCTGGCCGAAGAAGGAATCACGGGTATTCACGATCTCATCGTGCATAACTACGGCCCCGGCCGTTGTATCGTATCGCTTCACGCCGAAGTTCCTTGCCACGTAGATATTTTGAAAAGCCACGAGATCATCGATTTGGTGGAGCGCCGTTTGGTGGAAGAACTGAACATTATGGCGTGCATTCATATGGACCCCGTGGAAATCAATAACGAGCAGGTAAACGCATTGCGTGCGCTCACCGAATCGGCGGTAAAAGATATTGACGAAGCACTTTCGATCCACGATTTTCGCGTGGTATTCGGCGAGGCTCGCAGCAACCTGATCTTCGACGTGGTGGTGCCGTTTTCAATACCGAACGTAGATGAGCTGCCTGCTGAAATTCAGCGCCGCATCCACGAACACGATCCGCAGCTGTTTACCGTGATCACTGTTGATAGAGAATGGGGTTGAGTGTATGGCAGGTTATGTGATTTATAACGGCTTTTGGAACAAGGTCCCCAACGATCCTGCGGCCCGTATGGTAGCGGCCGCGGCGAAGCACGATGTCACGCTCACGGTGTGCCCGAACACGTCCTTCGTGATGTCTGTTGCCCCTCTTTGCGTAACCGCGCCCGATGGCCGCGAATTATCCAAGGACGATTTCGTGCTGTTTTGGGATAAAGACACTCGCTTGGCTAAAGCTCTTGAAAGCGTGGGCGTGCGAGTGTATAACTCCGCCAAAGCGATTGAGGTCTGTGATGATAAGAGCGAAACGCACCGCGTGCTTTCGGCGGCAGGCGTGTTACAACCCGAAACGCTGTTGGCACCGATGACGTATCGCGCCATCAACGAAGAGGTGGAGCCGTTTATCGCCGCTGCAGTACAACGCTTCGGCTTACCGCTTGTGGTTAAGGAATGCTACGGCTCGTTTGGCGATCAGGTGTCGCTGGCGTATACCGTGGAAGAATTGCGTGAGCGTGTATACGCTATGGAATCGCGTCCGTTTATGCTGCAGCGCTTTGTGAAGGAAGCGTCGGGCGTGGATTACCGTTTGTATATCGTGGGAGATCGCGTGGTGGCTTCGATGTGCCGCCGTTCGGACGGCAAGGATTTTCGTGCCAATCTGCGGCAGGGAGGTTCCGCCGTGCCGTACACTCCCACCGCCGAGGAAACGGCGCTGGCGCTTCGCTGCTGCCGTGAATTGGGGCTGTGCTTCGGTGGCATTGATTTTCTGCACACCGATAACGGCGTGATGGTGTGTGAAGTGAATTCTAATGCCCATTTGGCAGGGATCATCGAATGTACCGGCGTTGACGTGGCGGACGAGATTGTATCTTGGGTTCTCAAGCAGGAAGGATTGGAGTCCTAATAATGGAAAAAACCAAAGCAACCTTTGCGGCCAATTTAATCGAGCTGCGTATCCGTGCAGGGTTAACGCAGGCAGAGTTGGCCGAAAAAATACATTATTCCGATAAATCGATTTCCAAATGGGAACGTGCGGAATCATTGCCCGATCTGGTGGTAGCCAAGGAGCTGGCTGCTATCTTTGACGTTACAGTGGATTATCTCATCACCCCACACGATGCGTGGGAAGGAAAACCCGTGCGTTTGCCGTACCGAACCGAGATGATCACCTCGATTTCGATGATCGGGATTTGGACGATTGCGCTTCTTGTTTTCTTCATTTTGTTTTGGATCACCGAAAAGGCGTTTTGGGAAGTGTTTTTAACGGCAGCGCCCGTTTCGCTTATTACGTTGTTGGTACTCAACAGCGTGTGGGGCAAATATAAATACCACCCCTTCGTGGTATCGGTTCTGTTGTTGGCAGTGTTCGGTATTTTGTTTTACGTGCTCACTATGTACGTTCAACTGCACCATTGGTGGCTGCTGTTTTTCTTGTGGGCGCCTGCGCAGGCCATCGTGATTCTCAGCTTTTATATTCGTAAACGTAAGGATAAGAAGTGAAGGTGTTGTTATGAAAGCTTGCGTGATTCAACCGCCGTATTCCTTTGACTACGCCGATTCCGAAACGAATTTTCTGTGGGAATGCGAAGCACTCGATGCGTGTGATGATACACTGGATTTGATTGTTTTACCCGAATATTCCAATGTCCCGGCCCTTGCCAAAACCAAGGCGCAAATGGAACAAAGCCGTGTAAAATACAGCGAAACACTGTTTCAAAAAGCGGCCGATACCGCCAAGCGCTGCGATGCCGTGGTGTTTATCAGCGGTATCGTGGAAACCGAAAGCGGATTGCGCAACGCCATCGTGGCATATAATCGCCAAGGCGAACGGGTGGGTGCCTATTACAAGCAGCATCTGGTAAACAGCGAAATGTTCACGTATGAGCTCGATAAGGAATACACGTGGGACTATGAGGAACCCACCATTGTGGAGATCGACGGCGTTCGTTACGCGTTTCTTATTTGTTACGATTTCTATTTTTACGAGGCGTTTGCGAATATCGCTCGCCACGATCCGGATGTTATTATCGGCTGCTCGCATCAGCGCAGCGACCGTCACGATGCACTGGAAACGATGTGTAAGTTTTTGGCGTACAACACCAACGCCTACGTGGTGCGTTCCTCCATCAGCTTGGGGGAGGACTCGCCGCTTGGCGGCAGCAGTATGATCGTCACTCCCGACGGTCAGGTGCTGTGTAATTTGAAAAGTCGTGTTGGCTGCGGCGTTGCGGAATTCGATCCGCACGCTCGCTATTTAAAGCCTGCAGGCTTCGGAAATCCCGATGCGCCGCACCACCATTACGTGGAAGCAGGCCGTCGCCCGTGGAAATACCGTCACGGCGGCAGTGCCATTGTGCGGTACGATGAGTGGATGCCGTATCCGCGCGTGTGTGCGCATCGTGGCTTTAACAGCGTAGCTCCCGAAAACAGCTTGCCGGCGTTTGGCGCTGCCGTTGCAATGGGTGCCGAGGAAATCGAATTTGATTTATGGAGCACCACCGACGGCGTGATCGTATCATCGCACGATGCACGGCTTGAGCGTGTATCCGATGGCGAAGGTTTGGTATGCGAAAAATCCTTTGACGAACTGCAGAAGCTCGATTTTGGCAGCAAAGCAGGGGAGCGGTTTGCAGGAATGCGTATTGCCACGTTTGAGGATATCCTCAAAAAATTCGCGTGTCACGTGATAATGAATATTCATATTAAATCTCCCAACAACCAAGATCCGTTGCCCGAATCGACACTCAAGGAGATCATCCGTCTGATTCGGAAATACGATTGTGCACGCCATTGCTACTTTATGTGCGGTAACGTGGCCATTCTCAATCAGCTGCGCGAATTGGCACCCGATATCACGCGGTGTGCAGGCGCAGGTGACGTCCCCGAGGATCTGGTGGAAAAGGCTTTGGCAACGGGTGCCAAGCGCATTCAGCTGTATAAACCGTATTTCAAGAATGAAGGCGGCGTAGAAGCAGTGCGCCGCGCCGTGGAAAAGGCGCATAAGCACGGCATTGTCTGCAACGTGTTTTTTGCCGACGATCCCGAAGAAGCGGCCGCTTACGTGGCAGCAGGCGCCGATGTGATCCTTACCAACGATTACAACCGCGTTGCTCAAGCGGTGCAAGACGTGCCGAAATACTACTTATAACGAAAAAGCCCCTCCAAGCGGAGGGGCTTTCTTTGTGTTATTTTTTCTTGCCGAGCGGACACTTTTGCAAGCAACGCTCAATGATGATATCAATGAAATGCGGATTTTGGTAGCACAGCGTTTGAATTTTATCCTTGCTGTTTTGAATCTCCAAAATCGTTTCTGCTGTAAGCGTTTCGGGCAGCTTCACGTCGGGAAGATACCAGCCCAGCTGTGCCGAGCCTGCACCCTCGCACATAGCGAGCGAGCGTGCCCACGCGCAGCGCGTTTCGTCACGGGTGAACACCGCGTATTCCGCATCCTTCGTTACCTTCACAAGCTCCTCGGTGGAAAGCAGCGCCTGCAGCGGGCAGGCCGATGCGCACGCTGTACAACCTGCGCGAC
>JAZQTE010000022.1:0-2931 GCA_045630505.1 Acutalibacteraceae bacterium
TGAAACGATAATAAAATAAGACATACACAATATTAGTATAGCATAATTGCAGTAAAAAGTAAATATTTTGTGCATCTAATCCACGGGAGTGGGTTAAAATCAACGCAGAGTGAAAATTGGAACAACTTATGACGGATTGTCAATATCGTTCGCATATACACTGGGTGATGCATTGACGCAAACGCTTTCCTAAATAGTGAGTAAAGGTTTCACAGTTTTGTAAAAAATTAAATTGGTCAACGCTTTTCTCTAAACAATCAATGCAGGCATACACTGTGTTTAACGTTTGAATGTAATTAGGCGCGTGACGAACAAAAGCTGACACAAAGGGCAGATGTTTCTCCACTAGTCGCTGTTGTGCGGCGGTGTCGTCCCCGTTTTTGCGGATTGCTAGATCCCGTTCCTCCTCGCGGGTGAGTGGGGAGATGTTCTTTACTTTGCTGAAAAAATCCTCTGAACTAATAAACAGCATATGTCCTCCTTGTTGTACCTAAACAAATGTGTTTTTCACTCTATTATATATACCACATTTTGCGGGAAAAGTAAATCTACACAGTATAAATCTCCTCAAAATACAGATAATAACAACACAATTTGTAATTTAAGGAGAAATGTATATATGAAAGCAACAGGAATAGTGAGAAGAATTGACGACCTTGGTCGTGTCGTTATTCCCAAAGAGATTAGAAGAACAATGCGGATTCGGGAAGGAGATCCGTTGGAGATCTTTACGGGGCCGAACGAAGAGGTGGTATTTAAAAAATATTCGCCGGTGGGGGAGCTGGGTGTGTTTGCAGAACAATACGCCGACGTGATCTCCCGTGCGTGTATGCTGCCCGTGCTTATCTGTGACCGCGACCACGTGATCGCGGTGGCAGGGGAGTCCAAAAAAGAGTTTTTGGAAAAGCGGATTTCGCCGCAACTGGAAAAGAAGATGGAAGACCGTCAAGCGGTGGTGGCAAACGGTGGACAACGGCTGTACGCCGTGGAGGGGAAGGAGCGCCCTTTGGGTGTGATGGTGCCGATCATCTCGGCAGGCGATCTTTCGGGCTGTGTGTGCCTGCTGTGTAACGAGCGTGGGGATACCCCGAACGAGAGCGACCAAAAGCTGGCGCAGGTGGCAGCCGCCTTTTTGGGAAAACAGATGGAAGAATAAAACAAGCCGTTGCGAGGCTCCTCGCAACGGCTTGTGTGTTTTATACGCAATTATTTCGCGTTTTTCTCGGCCATGATCTCCTTGACCTTGCTGATAACTTCAACAACCTTCAGGGCCTCGCTGTGCTTGATGCGATAGGGCTTGCCCTCACGGTAGTTTTCGTACATATTGATCCAGGTTTCGTCGAGACGCTCGCCGAATACGTCAACGAACGCACCGCCGTACAGCCACTCGTTCTTGGGAGCAGCCTTAAAGTTCGGATCGGTACCGGGTGTTGCATCGCTGGCAGGCAGACGCACGATCTCTTGATCAGGCTTGACGTAACGCCATTCGAGTTGCGACAGCTCCACGCCCGTATCATACAGAATACCGCGATCGCCGTAGGCAACGAGTTGATGCAGCTGCGTGGCACAGCCGGAGCTGATTTCCATATCGATGATGCGGCCGTTGATACCGGTCATCAGCAGCTTGATATGGTCTTCGCAATCACCGCTGGCCAGAATTTGGCGCGTTTCAGCGTAGATATCGGTATAGTCACCGCCCGCGAAGTTGAGCGCGTGGTCGATGATGTGGGGGCCCCAGTTGAGCAGCTGGCCGCCGCCGTAGGCGTCGATGGTCTGCCAGTCGTTACGGGTGGTGAAGCCGTTACGAGTCAAGACGACTTGATATACGTTACCGATGATGCCGGAATCGCAGATCTCCATCGCTTTCTCGAACTTCGCTTCCCAACGGCGATTGTGGCGGATGTACAGCGTGACCTTATCCTTCAGGCTGTCGGCCAGCTCCATCAACGCTTTGGCATCCTCGTAGTTGCAGCAGATGGGCTTCTCCAAGAACACGCTCTTGCCGGCTTTCAGCGCCATGCAAGCGTGCTTGTAGTGATCGCAGGAACGGGTGGCAATATCCACAATTTCCACTTCGGGATCGGCGATGAGCTCTTCGATGGTGGCGTACGCCTTGGCACCGTATTCCTCGGCGATCGCGTTGCGGCGTTCCTCAATGATGTCGCAGACCGCATAGATCTGGAACATATCGTCTTTACCCTTCAGTTCGGCGAGGTGCATACCTTTACCGGCACGACCAAGACCTACCATACCCAATTTAATCGGTTTCATAATTAAACTCCCCACTTTCTCAAAATTTCGCGGCTTTCAGCCAGGTCCTCCAACGGCTCACGCTTGTGCGTGTCGTGCTCGATGAAGATCCAATTATCATAGCCGTTTTCCACAGCTTTTTTCACAACGTATTCGTTGTCGACGGGGAAATCCCCTTGACCAAGACCGCAGAAGAAGCCGCGATCCCACCACTCTTTGCCGTTCGGATCGGTAACCGTCCATTCCTTCAGGTGGATGGCGACGATGCGATCGTAGTATTTATCGAACACCTCGCGCACGTTACCGCCTGCCACGGCCATGTGGCCAACGTCGAACACCAAGCCGGCCTCGGGGCATTTTTCCATAAATTCATCGAGCTGCTCCTGCGTTTCTACAATGCAGCCGAGATGATTGTGCACCGCAGCCTTGATGCCGTACTTTTTGCAAGCCTTAATGAGATAATTTACACGGCGGCAGTACGTGTCCAACGAATCCTTGGAGTGGTTGATATTCACGTCCGTCCAAATGTATTTCTTTTGGAACGCAGCCGTCCATTGTACCTTCAGCTCCAGCGTGGGTGCCAGCACCGTGGCAAAATCCATTCCCAGCTTCGCCAGCGTGGTGGCCTTGTTCAGCGCATCCGCGGCGTCGATGGGAGTCAGACGTTCCAAACCGTCGTAG
>JAZQTE010000023.1:0-14483 GCA_045630505.1 Acutalibacteraceae bacterium
CGGATTCACCGGCGTGGCCGTTGGCATCAATAAGCGGCAACCGTCCACCGATAAACACCGACGGATCACGCCCTGCCTGCAGCAGAATCTGCGAGATCATCGACGACGTGGTGGTCTTGCCGTGCGTGCCTGCCACCGCCACGGTGTTTTTGAAGCTGCGGGAAAGCAAGCCCAAAAGCTTGGCGCGCTCCATCAGCGGAATATTACGGGCTTTGGCCTCCAGCAGCTCGGCGTTATCGGCGCGCACGGCGGCAGTATATACCACCAGCTCGGCATCGCTCACGTTTTCGGCACGCTGCGGAATATGCACGGTAATACCCAAGCGGCGCATACGCGCCACGTTGTCCGACTCGTTCACGTCGGAGCCCGTAACGGCGTAGCCCTGCGAATGTAAAATTTCGGCCAGCGGACTCATTCCCGAGCCGCCGATACCCACAAAATGTACCCGACGAATCGACGGGAGAAACGGTTGTATCATAAAAGCGCCCCCTAATGAGTCTATTATATTGCTTTGCGGCAAAAAAATAAACACCTTTTTTGAAATTTGCAAAATCTTTTCATTTGTTCGATATTTCCTGTTGAAGTTTGCTGCAAAATTTGTTATAATAATTCTAATTATCGGAAGAAATTTTGGAAGGAATGGCGTATGGCTGATACCCGTCTGATTTCCCCTGAAGAACTGCAGCTGCAAGAGCCGTTTAAAGAGAAGGTTCGCCGTTTTTACGAAGACCGACAGCCCGATATTTCGCCGCTGGCTTACGTGCGCACGTACGGTTGCCAGCAGAACGTATCGGATTCAGAGCGTATGAAAGGGCTGCTTGCACAAATGGGGTTTGGCTTCACCGATAACGTGGAGGAAGCCGATTTTATTTTATTTAATACTTGTGCCGTGCGTGAGCACGCCGAGGATCGTGTGTTTGGCAACGTGGGTGCGCTCAAAGCGCTCAAGCGCCGCCGTCCGCACGTCATCATTGCGCTGTGCGGCTGTATGGTGCAGCAACAGCACATTGCGGAAAAGCTGTATCGCAGTTATCCGTTCGTGGGCTTGGTGTTTGGCACCCACGTGCAGCACCGCTTGCCGGAATTTTTGTACCGTGTGTTGGTGGAGCGCCGCCGCTTGGTGGAAATCCCCGATTGCGACGGTGTGATCGCCGAGGGGATTCCCAGCGAACGCGACGGCACGTTCAAGGCATTTTTGCCCATTATGTACGGTTGCAACAATTTCTGTACCTACTGCATTGTTCCTCACGTGCGTGGGCGTGAGCGCAGTCGCGCTCCCGAAGTGATCTTGGAGGAGGCCCGCGAGCTGGTGCGGCAAGGGTATAAAGAGATCACGCTGCTTGGCCAAAACGTAAACTCCTACGGCAAGGGTGAGCCTCACGGTGTGGATTTCCCCGAGCTGCTGAAGCGGCTTAATGCCATTGAGGGGAATTTCCTTATTCGGTTTATGACCTCGCATCCCAAGGATGCTACGCCTCGTTTGTTCGATACCATTGCGGAATGCGAAAAGGTGTCACGCCATTTTCATTTGCCGTTTCAATCGGGCAGCAGCCGCGTGCTTAAGGAAATGAACCGCGGCTACACGCGGGAACAGTATTTGGAGCTGGTGCGCTATGCACGCAGCGTTGTGCCCGGAATCGCATTTACCAGCGACGTTATCGTAGGCTTCCCCGGTGAGCTGCGGGAGGACTTTGAGCAAACGTTGTCGCTGATTCGCGAGGTTGGCTTCGTTTCGCTGTTTACGTTTATTTATTCACCGCGTGAGGGTACGCCTGCGGCCAAGATGCCCGATCCTATTTCTGCCGAAGAAAAATCGGCTTGGTTCAAGGAACTGACGGAGGCGCAGGAGGCGGTATCGGCCGAGCGGCTGCAAGCACTCGTGGGAACCACGCAGCGAGCGCTTTTGGAAACCGATGCGGGCGAGTTTTTGGAAGCTCGCTTGGCAGAAAACAGCGTGGTACGCGTGCAGGGCGATCCTGCGCGTATCGGTGAGTACGTTACCGTGCGCATCACCGGCGCACGTAGCTATATTGTAACAGGTGAAATTGTCGATTGAAAATTAGGAGGAAAAGACAATGGAAAGATTACTCGAAATGGCTAAAGAACTGGGACACGCAATTCAAGCGGATGATCGCTTTGTGCGTATGCAGATGGCGCAGGCTGCTGCCGATGAGGATGAAGCACTGCAGGCGCTTATCGGCGAATTTAATTTGAAGCGTATGGCTATCAACGCCGAAGCCTCCAAAGAGGAAGGCCAAGACGAAGCCAAAATGCGCACGCTCAACGAAGAGCTGCGCGCCGTGTACGCCCGTGTAATGGCCAACGAATCGATGGCTGCGTACAACGAAGCCAAGGTTGAACTGGATAAGGTGACCAACGCTATCGGCTCGATTTTGAATATGGCGGCGCAGGGACTGAACCCCGACGATTACGACGAGCATTCCTGCAGCGGAAACTGCAGCAGCTGCGGCGGCTGCCACTAAAGCTTACACACGAAACGGTAGGGGGAGTACGGTATGGCGGCTATGACGCCGATGATGGCACAATATTTGGCTATCAAAGAACAATACCCGCAGTGCATTCTGTTTTTCCGTTTGGGCGATTTTTACGAAATGTTTTTCGACGATGCCAAGCTGGCCTCGCGTGAACTTGAAATTGCTCTCACGGGGCGCGATTGCGGGCAGGAAGAACGCGCGCCGATGTGCGGCGTTCCGTATCATAGCTGTGAGGGGTATATTGCCCGTTTGGTGAATCGCGGCTACAAGGTGGCTATTTGCGAGCAAACGGAGGATCCTTCGCAGGCAAAGGGTATCGTACAGCGCGAGGTAGTGCGTATCGTCACTCCCGGTACCGTGATCGAAGGCAGTATGCTGGATGAATATCGCAACAATTATTTGTGCACCGTATTCGTGGGTGACGGCTTTGCCGATGCAGGGCTGTGCTTTGCGGACACCTCCACGGGCGATATTCACGTTACGCAGTTGAGCGGAGCGGATATTCGCGCCCGTTTACTCAGCGAGCTTTCGCGTTTTTCGCCGCGTGAGGTGTTGCTTAACGACGTGGCGATGGGAGATGCGTCCACGTATCAATATTTAAGTGAGCGCTTGGTCGTGCAGCCCGAGCAGGCAGAATCTGCCAGCTTTGATTATGCGGCTGCCGAGCAGGTGATCCTGCAGCATTTTAGCAAGCCCTCTTTACGTGAAACGGGGCTGGAGGATAAATTCTCCGCCGTGCGTGCATTGGGCTGCACGCTGCATTATCTGTATATGACGCAAAAGATCGGCCTTGAGCGTATGGCGAGCCTTAACGTGTATTCCGATATTCAGTATATGCGGCTGGATATTGCCACGCGCCGCAATTTGGAACTTACCGAAACGCTGCGTTCGGGCAAGAAGCACGGCTCGCTGTTGGGTGTGCTGGACCGTACCCGCACCGCCATGGGTGCTCGACTTATGCGCAGTTGGGTGGAACAACCGTTGCTGCATCCGGCGCAGATCACGCGCCGTCAGGGCGCCGTGGACGAGTTGGTGCATAGTGCCGTGCGCCGTGAAGACCTGCAGGAGCTTTTGTCCGAGGTGTACGATTTAAAGCGTATTATGTCCCGCGTGGTATACGGCAGCGTCAATGCCAAGGAGCTGCGGTCTTTGCACCATACCATCGAACGGATCGGCCCCGTGCGTGAACGCTTGCAGGGTGTGCACAGCACGCTGCTGCAGGAACTGCGCGAGCAGATCGATCCGCTGCGTGACGTATATGATTTGATCGGTGCGTCGATTGCAGACGAACCGCCGCTCACGCTTAAAGAAGGCGGTGTCATTCGTGCAGGCTATAACGCCGAGTTGGACGAGCTGCGCGTTGATATGACGGACAGCACGGGCATCATTGCACGTATCGAAGCATCAGAAAAAGAAAAAACGGGTATTCGCACCTTAAAGGTGGGGTATAACCGTGTGTTTGGGTATTATATTGAGGTGTCGCGCGGCTTTGCCGAACAAGTACCCGAGCATTACATTCGTAAGCAAACGCTGGCCAATGCCGAGCGTTATATCACACAAGAGCTTAAAGAGCTTGAAGCGCGTGTGCTTGGTGCACGCGAGCGCTCCATAGCGCTGGAAACGGAACTGTTCGGTGAAATACGCCGTGCGGTAGCCGCCGAGCTGGTGCGTATTCAAAGCACGGCGGAAGCCGTTTCTGCGGTAGACGTGCTGTGCTCCCTTGCCGAAGTGGCCGTGCGCAACAATTACGTATGTCCCGTGATCGATCTAAACGGGGAATTGACGGTGAAAAACGGCCGTCATCCCGTGGTAGAATCGTTGCTGAAAGCGCCGTTCGTGCCGAACGATATTCGTTTAAACGGAAACGATGAGCGCGTAATGATTTTAACCGGCCCGAATATGGCCGGTAAGTCAACCTATATGCGGCAAACGGCACTCATCGTGCTGATGGCACAGATCGGCAGCTTCGTACCTGCCGAAAGCGCCACCGTGGGCATTGTGGACAGCATTTTCACCCGTGTGGGTGCGTCTGACGATTTGGCTTCGGGGCAATCCACGTTTATGGTGGAAATGAGCGAGGTGGCGAGCATCTTGGAGCACGCCACCGCCAACAGCTTAATCGTATTTGACGAAATCGGCCGCGGCACCTCAACCTTCGACGGTATGAGCATTGCCCGTGCCGTACTGGAGCACGTGGTGCGCCGTGTGGGAGCGAAAACGCTGTTCGCCACGCATTACCACGAGCTTACCGTGATGGAAGAGGAATTGCCGGGCGTTCTCAATTTCAGCGTGGCGGTGAAACGTCACGGCGAAGATATCACGTTCCTGCGCCGTATCGTGCGCGGCCCTGCCGACGAGAGCTACGGTATTGAGGTAGCGAAATTAGCAGGTGTGCCCGACGCCGTGGTGGCCCGTGCCAGAGAGATTCTGTGCGAGCTCAACGAAGGCGGCGTAGTGGTAGAGCGTGCTGCACGCCCCACAGAAAGCGAAGACGGTCAGCTGTCGCTGCTGCCGATGGCAGATAACGATCTGGTGCGCCGTTTGCGCGAATTAGACGTAAACGTACTTACCCCCATTGAAGCAATGCGGATTCTGTATGAGCTGAATCGCGATGCGCAGGCAGGGTTTTAACGAACGAAGGAAAGGAAGGCTGTACCGTGGCAAAAATTCAGGTATTGGATAAACATACCGCCGAGCTTATTGCTGCCGGTGAAGTGGTGGAACGCCCCTCGTCGGTTGTAAAGGAATTGGTGGAAAACGCGATCGATGCCGGTGCGTCTTCCATTGCTGTAGAAATTGAAAACGGCGGTATCACGTATTTGTCGGTGCGCGATAACGGCTGCGGCTTTGCCAGAGAAGACGTGCCTACGGCATTCTTGCGCCACGCCACCAGCAAGATCCGCACACCCGACGATTTAGACAGCATCGGCACGCTGGGCTTTCGAGGCGAAGCGTTAGCTTCGATTGCAGCGGTAGCACGCGTGGAGCTTATTACCCGTACCGAAGAAGACCTTGCAGGCACGTACTATTGCTTGGAGGGCGGCGAGGAGGTTTCCCTTGAGGATGTCGGTTGTGCTCGCGGCTCCACCATTACGGTGCGCGATTTGTTTTACAACGTCCCTGCCCGTATGAAATTTCTAAAAAAAGACGTGGGTGAAGCCAATGCGGTGGCGGCGGTGATCGACCGTTTGGCCCTCTCGCATCCCGAAATATCGTTCCGCTTCGTGCGGGACGGGCGCGAAGAATTGCTCACCCCCGGTGATAACGATTTGTATTCCTGCATTGGTTCGGTGTTGGGGCGTGATTTTGCCAAAACGCTGATTCCGTTGGAATATACGCTGGATACGGTGCGCGTTCACGGTTATATTTGCCGTCCCACGTCACCCCGTGCCAACCGCACGATGCAGCATTTCTTCATCAACGGCCGCTACGTAAAAACACGCACGGGTATGGCCGCGCTGGAGCAAGCGTATAAAGGCGCTGTGATGGTGGGGAAATTTCCGGCGTGCGTATTAAATCTCGAAATGCCGCCCGAAACGGTGGATGCCAACGTGCATCCTGCCAAGATCGAGGTGCGCTTTGTAAATGAAAAACCCGTGTTTGATGCGGTGTATCACGGCGTAAAAACAGCGCTGGAAGGGGACAGCACCCCGAAGCAGGCTACCTTTACGGCCCCCGTGGTAACACCAAAACAAGAATATACGCCGCGCCCTGCCACGGCACATACCATTGCGCAGGGAGCTGCGAAAGCGGCGGTAACACCGCCCGTTTCACCGCCGAAGCCGAAGGTGCCGCCGATTTGGCGAAGCACGGCTTCCGGCGGCGCGCTGCACAGCAGCGCCCCTGCGGTGCAGGAGTTCTTTGCACCGAAGGAAGCCCCCAAAGCACCGCCTGCCGAAGTGCCCGAAAAAACGCCCGTTGAGGAGAGCGCCACCGTGCAGGAGCCTGTGGAAGCCGCAACAGAGCAGACGGCTATCGCACACGATACGCCCGAGCCGGTACGGCTGGTGGGCGAGGTGCTGCACACGTATATCGTGGCCGAATGGCGCGGTTCAGTGTATTTCATTGATAAACACGCCGCTCACGAGCGGTTACTGTATAACGAGTTAAAGAAAACCGAGCACACCGATTCGCAGTGGCTGCTGGTGCCGCAAACCGTTGCACTGGGACGCGAAGAATTGGCGGCGCTAACGGCGGCCGACGAAGAATTGCGCGCGGCAGGCTTTGAGGTGGAGGATTTCGGCAGCGGCTCCTTGTTGGTTCGCGCCGTGCCGATGCCGCTTTCCGGAGCTAACATTGCCGAAAGTTTGCAGGAAATTGCAGGCGGCTTGCTGTCGGGCAAGCGTGAAATTACTACCGCCAAGCTGGATTGGGTATACCATTCGGTAGCGTGCCGTGCCGCTGTGAAAGCGGGGGACAGTGCTACACCTGCCGAGCTGCAACGGTTGGCAGAGCGTGTGCTATGGCAAGACGATATTCGCACTTGTCCGCATGGGCGTCCCGTGTGTTTTGAACTTACGGCTCGGGAAATTGAAAAGCAGTTCGGGAGGATCGTATGATGATACCGCTGCTTATCATTGCAGGGCCCACTGCTTCGGGGAAAACGTCACTGGCGGTGGAGGTTTGCCGTCGGTTTGACGGTGAGGTGATCTCGGCCGATTCAATGCAAGTGTACGAAACACTGCGCATCGGCACGGCTCGCCCCACCAACGAAGAAATGAACGGCATTCCGCATCATTTGATGGGCTTTTTGCCGCCGAACGCCTCGTACAGTGTAGCGCGTTATGCCGAGCAGGCACACGCCGCCATCCGCGACGTATACGGCCGCGGAAAGCTGCCCGTGTTGTGCGGCGGCACGGGGCTGTATATCCAAGCAGTGGTGGAAAATCTGCAATATGAGGAACAGCCTGCAAACCGTGAGCTGCGTGAGGAGCTGAACCGCCGCATTGCCGCAGAGGGTGGCGAGGCGTTGTTAAGCGAATTGGCGCAGGTGGATCCTGCCACGGCAGCCCGCTTGCATCCGAACGATCACGGGCGCATCGTGCGCGCTCTTGAGATCTATCGCACAACGGGGCGCACCATTACCGAACAAAACGAAAATTCGCACCGTGCTCCGTCACCGTATAATACGTGTGGGCTGATGCTGGACTTTCGTGAGCGTGACCTGCTGTACGACCGTATCAACCGCCGTGTATGTATGATGGTGGATGAGGGCTTGGAGGCGGAAGCACGCTGGCTGCGAGAGCAGGAAAACACCGACACGGTGTGTCAGGCGATCGGCTATAAAGAATGGGAACCGTTTTTTGCAGGGGAAGCCTCGGCAGAAGACGTAACAGCGGCCATTCAGCAGGGAACGCGGCGGTATGCCAAACGGCAGCTGTCGTGGTTTCGGCATCGGCCGTATATGCAGCCGTTGTACGTAGATGATGGCGATGCTTTTGCGCAAGCGTGTGCACGAATCACCGAGTGGAAAGGAGCGACGATATGAACCCGATTGTAAAGAAACTTATTGCCTCTGTGGTAGCGTTGTCGCTTCTTGCCTACGTGGGCTATCAGCTGTATATGTATCTTCGTCCGCCGATGAAAACGGAAACGATCACACGGGTTACAGCGTACGAAACGATCGAAGCAAGGGGTGTGGTGTTCCGCGACGAAACCTTGCTCACCTCCGCGCCGAGCGGCCATTTGTTTTACACCGTACAGAATGGCGGCCGCATTTCACGCGGCGGCAAAATTGCCGAGGTATATATCTCGCAAAACGATGCGCTGGTACAGCAGGAGATTGATGCGCTGGATGCCGAAATCAAGCAGCTTGCGTCCATCAATGCACAAGGGACGACGGGGCGTGCGAATTTAAGCGCTATCGAGCAGCAAACCGACGACGTTTGGCTGTCGATCACGGAAAAGGCGCAGCGCTCTTCGTTGGAGAATATGGATTCGCTGCATTCTCGCTTGCTTACGCTGTTTAACAAATATCAGCTTACTGTAGGTCACGTGGAAAACTACGACGATCGCTTGGCGGAATTGCGCGCCAAACGCAAAGCGTTGGCCGATTCTTACAAAGCGGCTACGGGCAGCGTAACGTCGCCTGTGGCAGGGTACTTTATCGGTGAACTCGATGGGTATGAGAACTATTGTATCACCAAGGGTGTTACCGAGCTTACGGTGGACAAGGTGGAAAATACGTTAAATCTTACGCCGCAAGGGAATGCCGGTATCGGCAAGATCGTTGAGGATTACGAATGGTACTTGGCTTGCGTGGTGCCGCTGAACCGTGCTTCGGAAATCAAAATGGGCGCCAGCATTGACGTGCGTATGCCGTTTGTGCGCAATGAGGGAATTCCGATGCAGGTCGTAGCGATCAACAAGGACGTATCGGGCAAGGCGGTGCTGGTGTTTAAATGTATGCACATGGATCAAGCGCTGTCTACGGCGCGCATCGAAGATATCGAGATCCGTCTTAAGCAATACGACGGTCTGCGCGTTCCCGACGAGGCTATTCGTTTTAACGAGAAGCAGGAGCCGGGTGTGTTTGCGCAGGTGGGTAACGTGTTGGCGTTCCGCCGTATCGAAGTGCTGTATCACGATGAAAACGATGCCGTTACGGTGTGCCGCATTATCGATAAGAAGGAAGAAAAGGATAAGCAGGATTATGCCGAGCTCTACGATAAAGTGGCTGTGGAAGGAGAGAATCTGTATGACGGAATGCTCGCTGACTGATGCGGTAACGGAAAACCTGCAACGCATTGAAGAAAATATCCAAGCAGCGTGTGCCGCAGCAGGGCGCTCCCGCAGCGAGGTAACGCTGATGGCGGTTACCAAAACCGTGGAGCCCGAGCGGATCAACGCCGCCATACGGGCAGGAATTACGCATATCGGTGAAAACCGTGTGCAGGAATTTTTGGAAAAGAAAGACGCACTGTTGCTTAACGGTGTGCAGGCGCATTTGATCGGGCATTTACAAACGAACAAGGTGCGCCGCATTGTGGGACAGGTGCAAATGATTCAATCGGTAGACAGTGAACGGCTGGCAAAAGCCATTTCCGATGCTTCACTGCAAACCGAGCAGGGCTGCACCGACGTATTGGTAGAGGTAAATATCGGCGGCGAGGAATCCAAAAGCGGTGTTCCTGCCTCCGAGCTTGAACGCTTGCTGTATACACTGGCCGATTTTAAGGGGATTCGGGTTCGCGGATTGATGGCAATACCGCCTATTTTTGATACCGAAGCGAAAAAACGTGCCGTTTTTCACGAAATGTGGAAACTGTTTGTTGACAGCAAGGGTAAAAATGTGGATAATATAAATATGGAGATATTATCAATGGGTATGTCTAACGACTACGTTGAGGCAATCCGCGAAGGCTCCACGCTGGTCCGCATCGGATCGGCTATCTTCGGAAAAAGAAATTATTAAATGTGAACATAGGAGGAAGAAATCATGGGTTTTCTGGAAAAGCTGCAAGAAATGTTGGGTGACAACGAACAAGACAAGAACGAAGAACCCACCGAACTGATGCCGCGCAACGAGCGCCCCGCCGAGGAAGCACCTGCCAAAGGTAACAAGGTGGTAAACATTCACGCTACCGCACAGCTGCAGGTAGTGCTGGTGAAGCCCGAACGCTTCGACGATGCAAGCGCTATCGCCGATCACCTGAACGCCAAGCGCACCGTGGTGCTGAATTTGGAGTCGTCCAATAAAGACGTTGCTCGCCGCATTCTGGACTTCTTGAGCGGTGTAGCCTACGCCAACAACGGCCAAATCAAAAAGGTGGCGAACTGCACCTATATCATCACGCCTTACAACGTTGGCTTTATGGGCGATTTGTTAGACGAATTGGAGAACAATGGCTTCTACATCTAATCGGTCAGATGCGGACACGCTGCTGCGTGCCCGCATAGACGATGCCTGCCATTTGTGTGACGTGCGCTCGTGTCCGTGCTTTGTTGGTTTTCTTGACGAACACCAACAGGCGGTGGCACGAGCCGTCTTGCGTGAAAAGGGAGTATCGGATTTTCTGTTTTTTGGAGGCTATGCCGAAGCGGAACGCACCGTATTGGGCGTGTTCCCTTCGTTTTTGCCGCCGGATCCGTCGGTGTTTCCCGTGGCGGCTGTGCGGTTTCGCTACCGTACCACAGCCGAACTTTCGCATCGCGACGTATTGGGCGCGTTGCTGGGAGAGGGGATCCGTCGGGAAAAGATCGGCGATATTCTTTGCAGCGAAGGGCAAGCCGTCGTGCTGGTAGATGAAGAGCTTGCCGCCTTTTTGGCGCAGTCGGTTGCCAAGATCGGCAGAGAGGGCGTAAAGGCGGAATACCCCTACACCGAAGAAATCACCGTGGTGCGCGAATTCAAGGAATGGCAGGATACCGTGCCATCTCCGCGGTTAGACGCCGTGTTGCACGTGGCGTTGCGCACCTCTCGCGAAGAAGCGGTACGCCGTTTGGCGGCAGGTGCGGTGTCGGTGAACCATATGCCAACCGAATCACCGTCACAAGTGGTGAACGAGGGTGATATCCTTTCGGTGCGCGGCGCCGGAAGATTTCGCGTGGCGCAGCTTGGCCCCCTCACTAAAAAGGGGCGGCTTATCGTAAAGCTGGAACAATACATTTGATTTTACAAAGAACGGAGGAGTTCTGAATGCTTACGCCGGACCAAATTCGAAACGTTGAATTTAACCGCGGCCGCGGCTATCGCGCAGAGGATGTTGATGAATTTATCGACAACTGCGTAGAAACCGTGGAAGCCTTACTGCGGGACAAGGAAGAACTTTCCCAAAAAATGCAGGTGCTGGCCGAAAAGGTTGTGGAATACCGCAACGAAGAAGACAGCATCCGCTCGGCGGTGCTCAGCGCACAGCGCACGGGTGATAAGACGATACGTGAGGCCGAAGAAAAGGCGGCAGCCATTATCGGCGAAGCTGAAGCGAAGGCGGCCGATATTCGTGCCGAAATGCTCAAGCAGGTCGAAGCCGAAAAGCAAGAGCTCGACCGTATTAAGCAGGAAGTGACGGCGTTTAAGACGAAGCTGATGACAATGTACCGTGAGCATCTGGCACAGATCGGTATGCTGCCTGCTGAAGAAAGCGCTGCCGAACAGCCGGCCGAGGAAACGGTGGAGGAAGTTCCCGTCGAACCCGACGGTGACGAGGATATGATCATCGTTCCCGATACGGAGGAAGAAAAAAAGGAAGAAGCAGATTCCCGATTTTCTAATTTGAAATTCGGTGAAGATTACAATATCAGCGAGGATGACGACGAGTTCGAGGAAGACGAAGAAGAAAAACGTCCTCGCGGTCTTTTCAAAAAACGCAAGTAAGCCTCAAGAAGGAGAGTAGCACTATGCAACAGGATTATAACCAAACACTGAATCTGCCCCAAACCGAATTCCCGATGCGCGGCAATCTGCCTCAGCGCGAGCCCGCATTTTTGGAAGCGTGGGATAAGGGCGATATCTACGGCGAGATGATGAAGAAGAACGAGGGATGTCCCCGTTTCGTTCTGCACGATGGCCCTCCCTATGCCAACGGCAACATTCATATCGGTACGGCGCTCAACAAGATCATTAAGGATATGATCATGCGCTATCGCAATCTGGCCGGTTATCACGCACCGTTCGTTCCGGGCTTTGATACTCACGGCTTGCCGATTGAGCTGAAAGCTCGCGCAAAAGCAGGTGTGGCAAACGCTCTGTCGATGCCGCCCGTGGAGCTGCGTAATATCTGCCGTGAATTTGCCGAGGGCTATATTGCCGACCAAACGGCGCAGTTTAAGCGTTTGGGCGTGCTGGGTGATTGGGAGAACCCCTATATCACGCTGGATCCTGCGTTTGAAGCTCGCCAGATCGAAGTGTTTGGCGAAATGGCTACCAAGGGTTACATCTACAAAGGCCTTAAGCCCGTGTAGTGGTGCCGCGAATGCCAAACGGCGCTTGCCGAAGCCGAAATCGAATACGGTGAAGATCCTTGCTACTCCGTGTACGTAAAATTCCCCGTTGCCGACGAACGCGGCGTACTGTCTGCCAAGGGTGTGGATCCTGCCAAAACCTCCTTTGTGATTTGGACGACCACCACCTGGACGCTGCCTGCCAACTTGGCGATCTGCCTCGGCCCCACCTTCACGTATCAAGCGGTGCAGGTTGGGGAAGAGATTTACATTTTGGCCGAAGCACTGACGGAATCGACGTTGGCTGCTGCCGAAATCACCGATTACAAGGTGCTGGCACAATTCACCGGTGCCGAGCTGGAATATATGACGGCGAAGCATCCCTTCTTAGATCGCGAATCCCTCATCATCGTGGGCGACCACGTCACGCTGGAAAGCGGTACGGGTTGCGTTCACACGGCGCCCGGCCACGGTGTGGACGACTTTAACGTTTGCAAAAAATACGAACAAATCGGCATTGTGGTGCCGGTTGACAGCGAAGGCCGTATGACGGAAGAAGCCGGCCCCATCTGCGCCGGTATGACGACGAACGATGCGAACAAGGCTATTGCCATTCACATGGACAAAACCGGCTCGCTGTTTGCCATGAAGAAGATCGTTCACCAATATCCGCACTGCTGGCGCTGCAAGCAGCCCGTGTTGTTCCGTGCTACCGATCAATGGTTCTGCTCGGTCGACAGCTTTAAAGAGGACGCTGTGCGCGCCATCCAAGATGTAAAATGGATGCCTGCTTGGGGTGAAGATCGCATCACCTCGATGGTGCGTGAACGCGCCGACTGGTGTATTTCCCGTCAGCGCTTGTGGGGCGTGCCGATCCCGATCTTCTATTGCGAGGATTGCGGCGAACCCATTATTGATGCTGAATTTATCCGTGCCGTATCCGAGTTGTTCCGCCGCGAAGGCTCGAACGGCTGGTACGCTCACGAGGCAAACGAGATCCTTCCCGAAGGCGCAGCCTGCCCGCACTGCGGCGGCAAGCGTTTCCGCAAGGAAAGCGATATTATGGACGTATGGTTCGATTCGGGTTCCTCTCACGCTGCGGTGTGCGAAGAGCGTGAGGAGCTGACGTGGCCTGCGGATCTGTATATGGAAGGTGCCGACCAATACCGCGGCTGGTTCCAGTCGTCGTTGCTTACATCGGTGGCTTGCACGGGCAAAGCTCCCTATAAAGCGGTACTCACGCACGGCTGGGTTGTAGACGGCGAAGGCAAAGCGATGCACAAATCGTTGGGCAACGCCATTGCACCTGACGAAGTGATCAAAGACTACGGCGCCGAGATTCTGCGTTTGTGGGTGGCATCGCTGGATTACCGTGTAGACGTTCGTTTGTCGAAGGATATTCTTAAGCAGCTGTCCGAAGCGTATCGCAAGGTTCGTAATACCGCACGTTACATTTTGGGCAACCTGCACGGCTTTGATCCGAACACCGACCAAGTGGCCGATGACAAGCTGTTTGATATCGACCGCTGGGCGCTGATGCGTTTGGAGCAGGTGGTTGCCAAGGTGCGCGAGGCGTACGACAACTACGAGTTCCACGATGCGTTCTATGCCGTTCACCACTATTGTGTGGTGGATCTGTCCAACTTCTATTTGGACGTACTGAAAGACCGCTTGTACGTGGAAGCGGCTAACGGCGAACCCCGCCGCGCTGCCCAAACGGCGATCTATCGTATCCTCAATACCATCACCCGCTTGTTGGCGCCGATCTTGGCGTTCACCTCGGAGGAGATCTGGTCCTTTATGCCTCATATGGCGAACGAGGATCCCCGTTCGGTGATGCTCAACGATATTCCGCTGCCGAACGTGGTATCCGATCCCGAATTCGAAGCGAAATGGGATAAGATCCACGCCATTCGTAACGACGTGCAGAAGGCGCTGGAAGCGGCGCGTAACGCCAAGGTGATCGGCAGCTCGCTGGACGCCAAGGTTACCTTGCACTGCGACGGCGAATTGCTCGCGTTTGTGAAATCTGTGGAAGAGCTGCTGCCCACCGTGCTTATCGTTTCGCAGGTTGCCATCGATTCCGAGGTTGCCGAAGCCACGGGT
>JAZQTE010000024.1:0-3658 GCA_045630505.1 Acutalibacteraceae bacterium
TCTTGATACGCCCACTGATATACGGTTTTAAGCCGTATTCTTGAATGCGCTCCGTTAAACGTTCTTTGATATCCTTCAAAAACGCATCACGGTCGTCACTGTGCAGGCTCAAATTTTCTTCGATCTCACTACAACCCATCGGATCGAGCAAGCGTATCGAAATATCCTCAAGCTCGTCTTTAATAGCGCGAATACCCAAGCGGTGCGCAATGGGAGCGTAAATATCCAGCGTTTCCTTTGCCTTATCACGGCGCTTTTGCGGATCCCAGCCCGAATTGGTACGCATATTGTGCAAACGGTCCGCCAGTTTAATAATGATAACGCGGATATCCTGCGACATCGCCATCAGCATTTTTCGCACATTTTCCGCTTGCTGTTCTTCTTTTGTGGAGAACGGTATCTGCGTAATTTTGGTAACGCCGTCTACCAAAAGAGCCACATCGTCACCAAACTGAGAACGCACCTGCTCCAGCTCGATCTCGGTATCCTCCACCACATCGTGCAGCACAGCAGCAACAATGGCCTCGTTATCCATCCCGAGCTCCACCAAAATGCAAGCAACCAGCAGCGGATGGCACGCATAATCGCCGCCCGAATACCGTTTTTGCCCTTTATGGGCTTCGCACGCCATCTCGATAGCTTCGTCGATCTTCTCGACGTCGTAATTCTTTTCGCTTTCTTCGATCGCTTTATGCAATGCGGCGATGGCATCTTCTTGATATTTAATTTCTTCTATCGCCACAATTATTCCTCCCTTTGTGCTAAATAGCGCGCCAACGGCGTTTGGTTCAAATCGGTCTTCCCCGTTGTTTCCAACACGACGGCGCTCACGGTATCCCCTTCGTTATGCCACGCAATCAAGCCGGCTTCACGCAGAATACGGCAGGAAAACAGAATATCGGTGCACGAAACAGCCTCGTTTCGCAAACGGTAGCACAACGTTTCTAAAGGGCCGCTGTACGGTGCTTGTTTAATGAAACGGTACACACGCGCCAACACCTCGCGCTCGGGGCAACGCAGCGCCGTATCGGCGGTAAGCTCACGACGCAACGCCTTGTCGTGTTCTTCAATCGCCGAAAGTAATTCCTCCTGCGGTAATTTCGAATGCCGAATATCCTTCACAATAATGGACACGCTCACCATTCCGCGGAACTCGTTACGGTCAAGCATCACGGCTAAATCCACTGTTTCTCCCACTGTATAGGGAAATTCTTCCGGCGTGGTGGAAAATTTCATGGCCGTGATACGGTGACCGTCGCGCATCAGCGTCAACCGCAAATGCTTGCCGCCGCCTAACGGCTCAACTCGCTCAAGCTGCATACGCATCAGGCCGAACAACGGCTTGGGATTCCCTGCGCCAACAGGCTCCAATGCCGCAAGTGCCGAAAGCATATCCGTATTGATCTGACCGGGACGCAAGCGGCAATCCAGCGACAATTCGGCAACGGGCATACACACTGCCGCTTGGGCAGCATAGCGATTGATCGCTTCGCGGAATTCCTCCAGCCGAGATTCTTCCATTGTTAGCCCTGCAGCCTGCTCGTGTCCGCCATAGCCCAGCAAACAATCGGAGCAAGCGTGTAATGCGTCGTATAAAGAAAACCCTTTCAGGCTGCGTCCCGAACCGCGGGCAATGCCGTCATCCACACTGAGGACCACACAAGGCTTACCGTAGCGTTCCATTAAGCGGGCGGCCACAATCCCGAGCACGCCGTGATGCCACGATTTTCCCCACACCACCAGCACACGATTGGAAAGCATATCCTCCTCGGCTTCCACCGTTGCCAGCAGTTCTTTCATAATTTCAGCCTCGGTTGCCTGACGCTCGTTATTCATTTGATGAATTTCGGTAGCCAGCGCCGTTGCTTCTTCTTCATTCTCACAAAGCAGCAGTTGTGCCGCTTTATGCGGATCACCCATACGCCCTGCAGCATTGATACGCGGAGCGATCATAAACGAAACGCTGCTCGCCGTCATTTCCTTTTCGTTGCCGCCCACTTCACGCAAGCGGCGCAAGCCTAAGCGGCAATTCGGCCGATTGATGCACTGCAACCCCCGACGCACCAAGATACGGTTATCACCGCATAACGGCATCACGTCGGCCAGCGTGCCGAGCGCCACTAAATCGCCGTATTCCAAAAGCATACGGTCGGGATCACCCTCCAACGCGCAAACAAGCTGGAACGCCACGCCAACGCCGGCCAAATATTTAAAATCACCCGTGCAGTCCTTGCGGTGCGGATCTACCACGGCCACGGCCGCAGGCAGCGTTTCGGGCGGCTGGTGATGGTCGGTTACCACCACGTCGATTCCCAGTTCCTTGGCGTAATCGATCTCATCAATGGCAGAAACGCCGTTATCCACCGTAATAATCAGCTGCACGCCGTCTTTGGCAAGCTCGTCAATGCTTTCACTGTGCAAGCCGTAGCCTTCGCCTTCACGTTGCGGCAAACGGTATTGTACACGCGCTCCCTTGCTTTGCAAATAGGAATACAGCAGCACGGTGGCAGTAATTCCGTCGGCATCGTAGTCGCCGTACACGGCGATGCTTTCGCCTTCATCAACGGCGCGTTGAATTCTCTCTACCGCCAAATCCATATCCGTATAAGAAAACGGATCGCTACTCAGCTCGTTGCCTACCAAAAAATCCATAGCTTCATCAGGCTCGGTGATGCCGCGTCCCGTAAGCAACAGGCAAAGCAGCGGATCTAAACCGCATTCGGCCGAAAGCTCCCCTGCTAAATCCTTATCCAACGTCATATATGTCCAGCGCTTATAGCTCATAGTATATTCTCCATTATCGATAGAATTACAGTCTATTATAACATTCTGTTACAAAGTATTCAACAGATTTCTTTCACTTTTCCGCAAAACAAGTTCCTTTTCGCCTTTTTCTTGACTTTTTAGACCGAATGTGCTATCGTTAGACTACTATAAAAAAGGAGGGGTTATTATGGAAACCAGCGGCATCGTTCGACGGTTCGACCGCAACGGGCGTATCGTTCCGCCTATGGAAATGCGTTTGGCGCTCGGTATCGGCGATAATGATCCCGTAGAATTCACCCTTGAGGGCGACGGTATTGTGATCCGCAAATATCACCCCTCGTGTGCCTTTTGCGGTTCTTCGGAGGAGTTAACCGAGTTTAAAGGGCGCTACCTATGTGCCGCCTGCAAAGCAGAGCTTACCGAAAAATAAACACACCTATTCAAAACACCTTGCCGAATTCGGCAAGGTGTTTTTTGCATTTTTAACGCTTTGGCACATATACATAGCGGTGAAAGGTGTGATAACAATGAACGATACGCTTCGAGCCATGATGGAGCGATACGAGCAGGAATTGATGAAACTTAAGCAGAGCGCCGTACCCGTAGCCGCGCAGAATACACCACACGCCGAAATCACAGCCCCGTTCCAAGTACGCGTCACCGCAGCCAACGAGGCCATTCCCATTGCCGATGCGCTGGTGGTGATTCGTCGAGAAACCGAGAACGGGCCGCAGCTGACAAACACACTTCTCACCGGCATAAGCGGTCTTACCGATACAGTGACGCTATCCGCCACCGATCCCGCACAAACGTTACAGCCCAACGAAAACACAGCTCCCGTCACGTACGAGGTGCAAGTATCGGCCTCGGGATATTATCGGGTAAAAAACAC
>JAZQTE010000025.1:0-1164 GCA_045630505.1 Acutalibacteraceae bacterium
GAGGTTGCCGTCACCGACGTTCGCCTGCTGCTTTTCAACCCCATCGACCTGCGCGGCATCCCCACCGCCAATGCCGATAAAACGCTTGCCGTGTGGCTCAAGCCCCAAATCTTTCAAATGGATGCGAGCGACGATATCGTGAACATCCTATTTCTCGATGAAATTTCCGCCGCCCCGCAATCCGTGCAAGCCGCCGCCTACCAAATCACGCTCGATCGTGTGGTGGGCGAGCACAAGCTCCCCGAAAATTGCATCGTCATCGCCGCGGGTAACCGCACCACCGATAAATCCGTGGCCTTCAAAATGCCCAAAGCCTTGTCCAACCGCTTGCTGCATATCGAGGTAGAAGGCAGCTTCGCCTCGTGGAAGGCGTGGGCCATTCGCGCAGGTGTCAACGAAAAAGTCATCGGCTTTTTGTCCTTCCGCCAAGAACACTTAATGACCTTCGATGCCACCAACGAGGATTTGGCCTTCGCCACGCCCCGTGCGTGGGAAATGGTGAGCAACATTCTCAATTGCGTCGATCCCGACGTCGATAAAATGTATTCCCTCATTGCCGGTGTCATCGGCACGGGGCTCGCCGTGGAATTCCGCACGTGGGCCAAGGTGTATAACGAGTTACCGACTCCTGAGGATATTTTTAGCGGCAAGGAAGCAAAACTCCCCACGGGCACCGATGCCATGTACGCCCTCTGCGCCGCTATGACCGCCTACGCGCGCGACCATAAAAACGAATGGGAAAAGCTCGCCAACTCCGTGCGCTACGCACAGCGTATGCCGCCCGATTTTGCCACGGTACTCTTTAAAGACTATATGTGCATCGAAAAAGATTTCCGTGCCAAATTGATGAACATTCCCGAATTTGCCTCTTGGCTCTCCACGAAAGGACGGTTACTCCATGGCGCTGTCTGACGAACAAGTACGCGGCTATATGAAGCGCTTGCTGGTGTCCCGTATGCGCATTTTGTGCAACCACGGCTTCTACGGTTTGCTGCTTATGAAAATGATTTACGCCATCGACGAAACGGCCGAAACCGCCTACACCGATGGCGAACGCATCGCCTTTGCCCCCAAGTTTCTGGAGGCATTATCCGATGACGAGCTCGATTTCGTGATGATGCACGAGGTTTTGCACGTGGTGCTTCGCCACTGCTTGCGTGGCGA